>JAWOEU010000053.1:0-15672 GCA_046482575.1 Fidelibacterota bacterium | reverse complement strand
ATTGTTTTGCCCCAGGTACCGCACGGCAAAATATTCTGTTTATGGGTAAATTTTACCGTTCAGAAATTATTTCATTTCTTTCAGTTTTTTCATGATCTCACGGTTGAAAGCGGTAATATCTCCGGGATGGCGTGAAAAGATATAGTTTTTTTCAACAACAACCTCAGTATCCTCATAGATGGCGCCCGCTTCTTTCAATTCACCGGCGACGGCAGTGTAAGCGGTAACGCGTTTCCCGCTGACAAGATCTGCGGAGATGAGGATTTGCGGTGCATGGCAGATAGCGGCGATGGGTTTTCCGGCGTTGTCAAAACTTCTGACGGCATCCAGGACCTTTTCATCTTTACGAAGTTCGGCCGGAGCCTTGCCTCCCGGCAACAGCAACAGATCGTAAGCGGGGGCGGGATCATCCGGAAGTTCTTCCAGGCTGAGATGAACATTAACGCTGTAACCCTTTTTCCCTGTGATCTTTCCTTTCTCAAACGAACAGACGACAACAATAAATCCTTCTTCCAGCAAGCGGTTCATCGGACAGAGAAGCTCGGTGTCCTCGAAGCCATCGGCCGTTAAGATAAGTACGCGTTTTGTAGACATAGCAGCTCCTTTTCAAAAGATAAGGGATTTTATTTACCGCTATAATACAGTAGTTTATGATGAGACTGATCTGCGACCGGTCCCTAAAAAGCCGAAGTTAATCCCAGTATGAAGGTATTATTATTTACTTCCAGGTCGTAAATGTATTCACCCACCAAACGCAGATTCCGGGAGAGAAGATAGGTGCTGCTGAGTGCCAGTGTGTGGTAATTGTGCTCTTCAAAACCCAAACCGGAATCGATGCGGTTGTACAATAAGGTCCAGTAAAAATTGGAACGATCGAATTTCGGCGCAAATACCAGCTCTCCGACAATGCCATGAGTTCTGACATAAAAATCAGATTCAACAGACCCCAATAAAAATCTTGGATTACTATCTATGCGCAGCAGATATTGACCGGTAAAAACCAGTTTCCCCATTGAGAGCACAAGGTCGGGACCCCAATAGGTGACCGTATTATCGTAATTGGTAGCGCCGGAAGGATCTCTTTCGCGGCCGTGGTAATAGAAGCCTCCGATACCGATATGCTCCCCGATGCCCTGTGCGACCCTAACCATGAAATTTTTGTAAGGATCCGCATCAAAGCGCAGGTCCGCACCGGCCTCTGGAATGCCGTTGCCGGTTGTCACGGATGCAACGATATCGGTCCCGGTCTTGTCAATGCCGTAGCCCAGCACAATGCCGCGGTCATAGGCCATGTTGATGTTGGAATTACCGACTTTCAGTTTGTAAATATTGTAATCCTCGTAGGTCAGCCGCAATTCCCGTTTCATCAGCGGATCGCAGGTTTGGAACTGGCCGACCAGGATATCGAGTCCGGTTTTGAATACATTATCGAAATGGATATAGGCGTCCTCCAGTCCGGCCACCTCTCCGCGTTCAAAAAGGTAGAAATAAAAATAGTAGCCGATATTCTTGTACAAGGTGCCGCCCGAAAAAAGTTTGACGCCGAAAGGCATTTGCAGGTCAAAATTCACATCACCCTGTGTTTCAGCAAGCGCATAAGCGTCAAAGCGTACAGCAATGGGGAAATCGCGGTTAAGCCAAAGCTTATCGTCGCCGGCCGTGACATAGTCGCGTTCCTTTTCTTCCTCGGGTTCGATAAAGCCGTTTCCGGCGAATTCATCACCGTAATCCTTCAGGCGCGGAAAGGGATCATGGCAGGTGGTGCAGGAATATTTGTAGCGCCGGGCAAAAGCCGGCACCGCAAACGCGGACTCCGTCAGCAACAGTAAGAATAAAATAATGGCTATAAAAAGGTTGATGTATTTTCTCATACCGTACCTCCTTAATCGTAAACTTCAAAAACGGTTGATGCTTCGTTTATGAGGATCCTCTCACTTTCGTCCTCCGGGACCTCCAGGAAATCCGCGACCGGTTTCACAAGTTTCTGGTAATAAAGGCATGCGGTCACGGTCACAAACCCAAAAGCAATATCACCGGGCATTTCCCAGGTGAAATGTTCCAGTTTGGTCTCACGCGGCCCGATGCGGTAATCCACGCCCAGTGAGCGTGTATTCCATTGCATGATGGTCATAATACCGTTCTCGTCAAAATAGGGCATACGGAAAATGCGGTTTCCAACCGGGATGCCATCACGCTGCACGCCTTCAAAATCTTTGATCCCCAGGGGGAAACCCATATCGCTGTAGGCCAGCTCATCTTTTGCGACGGTATATTCTTCCCCGTCAAAGCCTTTCAGGTCCACCGGAAGATGATATTCATTGCCGGCCTCATCTACTGCACGTACATCAAGCCAGAGAATCCGGTCCTCCACCGATCCGGTAGGGACCTTGTGACCGGCCTTGGCATTAAAGAGCTCAACCTGGAACTCTACCGTCCCGTCGTAGGGGATCTCACGCTCATCCGGGTGAATGGATACCTCAATAGCACTTTTCAGCTTCGCTTCGTTATGTGCGCCCAGAAAGGTGTGCTGGGCAACCATGCCATCTTCTGCCATCGGTGCACTTCGGCCCGGGGCTTTCGGCATGTGGCAGACAAAGCAGGGGACGCCTTCTTCGCCGTAGGGACCTTCCGCCCATTCGATCTGTGTGGATTTAACCATGATCCCGAAAGAATTCTGTTCGTTATGACAGGAACCGCAATATTCTGTTTGGGTATATATATCCCGCTTTTCAGTGATGTGATGCGGTGAGGCCAGTCCTTCTTTGGCGCCGAATTTCGTGCGGCCGGGTTCTGAGATCCAGTTAAAGTTAACAGGGTCACCGTCAACAGCAGTAATGCTGTGGCAGAGATCGCAACTTACACTTTCATTGGCGCGGGAATTTTCGGAGGGGGGCGGCGGCGGCACATCGCCCGCCAGATAGGCCAGAGGGGCATGACAGCCGTTACAACCGTCGGCAGAAGCTTTAAAGGCCGGATCTTTCTCACCGTGAGGCACAGCCAGATCCCAGTACTCGATCTCATCCCAGTGATGTGTATAGGCCTTGGACATCATGGCCTGGCTCCATTGCTGGTAAATACGGGTGTGACAGCTTTTACAAGCATCCGGCTTTTCAAAATTTTCATAGTCCTGGCTGCCAAGAGCTTCTTCACCGGAAAGCTTTTCGGAAGCCGGCAGTAAGGCAATGAAAAACAGCAGGAAAACGATTATATATACTTTCATTTTCATCGCGCCTTATAAGTTATTTCTTTTAATATAATCATTTTGTAAAAAGAAACAAATTAATTTCCCGGTCCGGAAACAGGGACAGAAACGGCGGGGAGTACAACTATGTATAAGAGTGCAGGCCGGATAAGATAAAACTCACTCCCCAATAGGTAAAGGCAACGCTTATTACTGTCAGAACAAGGATCCACGCTTTTTTACGGGCAGTGGGATGCTTAAGATGCATAACAAAAGCGAGTATAAAGATATTGATCAGCGCCCAGGTTTCTTTCGGATCCCATGACCAGTAATTTCCCCAGCTGATATAAGCCCAGATGGCACCGGTAATGAGACCGAGATTCAGAAAAAAGAAACTTATTCTGATCTCCGCATCCATTTTTTGCTCCAGTTCCCGGAGGACGGCCGGGGATGCCGTTCCTTTACGGGTAAGGATAATAATCGCATATACCAGTCCCACGATCAATGCCATGTATGCGAAAAAATAGGCGGGAACATGGATATACATCCAGGGACTGTTCAGCGCCGGCATCAGAGCTTTCGCAACTTTAAGATCCGCCGGCAGGAAAAGGGCAACCAGCAAAAATGCGCCCGCCGTTGCCGTAAGGACCGTCTGCAATGAATGGCTTATTTTTCCCGGCCGGAAGACAAGACGGAGGGTGATCAGGAAAGGCAGCAGCAGAAACGTTTCGTAAATATTGGTGAACGGAGGATGTTTTGCGATCAGTGAACGGGCCGCAAGAAGGGATAAATGCAGCAGGGCGGCCGCAAAAAGAGCATAGCGCGGCGCCTTAGGGTCCTTAGCGCGGAGCTGCAGTATAAAGCTGAGTAAATAGAAGAAAAAAGCCGCGAACAACAATACGGTTTCTATCATTCTGAACCTCCCTTCTTACGGCGAAACCAGAAATCCCAGGCCATCACCGCCAGATAGATCATTGCAGCGGCCAGCAGCCAGCGCAGACCGGTGACCTCGGCGACCTCGATCACCGAACTATAATGCTCGCCCTGCGGGGAAATGTACCACTGAATAGTGTTTATTGTTGCAGGCTGCTCAAGGGGCAGGCGGTGTCTGATATCGTCCTCCAGCAAAATGAAGCTGCGTGTCCGGTGATCATAACTGTGCAACACAACCGGTCCGGAAGGAGAGGGAAGTGTGTCTCCGAAGGTAACCTCGTGCAGACTGTCGCCGACATGCACGACAAAATAAAAGTTCTTATCATAAGCGGATTGATACAAGCGGTATTGTCCGATCGACAGCGGCTTGTTAACTGTCAATACGGCGAGTTCTTCGTTATTGATCCGCAGATGACTGCGAAAGGCTTTGGGGGTCCGGCCGTCGGGATGCATCTCGATCTCAAAGCGCTTCAGTGTCAGATCGATATTATATACCTTTTCCCGGCGCGATACATATTCGGAAAAGGATACGGTCTCTCCTTCGCGCAACGTCATAAAAAAACGTTCATTGTTGAATTTATCGGCTGCAATGAGCAAAAAGATCACTGCAAGCATAAGATGGAGGATCTTCTGATGGAAAGAACGGATGCCATTGAACATTACCGCTGCAAGGAGCACAATTGATAAAGCGATCCAGAGAGCGGCATTCAGCGGTGAATCGTAAAAACGGTCCAGAAACAGCAGATGCAGAGCCTGAGGAACTTCCCCGGGATAAGCACCGGGAGGGTATTCACTCCGCTGGGGAATGAACGTGCTTACGATCAAAAGGATCAGTATCAGGATACTGAGGATTTGAAAAGCACGCAGACTGACAGTGCGCCAGGAGGTTTTCTTTTTCATTTCTTTTCACCCCGGTCATGTATTTTCAACAATGAGTTTTCCATTTTTTATCACGCGTTGAACGAGATTACAGCCGAACATGCCGATCAGGTCATCGGGTTCTTCAGCCCGGACAATGATCAGGTCCGCCTGTTTACCTTTTTCAAGCGAACCGATGCGCTTTTCACGTTTCAAAGCTCCGGCAGCATTGAGAGTAATGGCCCGGAGCGCTTCCATGGGTGTAAAATTCATATGCATTACGGCAAGGGACATTATCATGGGAAGGGAGAGTGAAGGATAGGTCCCGGGATTATAATCCGTAGCAAGTGCAACCGGCATTCCGGCGTCGAGGTAGGGACGTGCATCCGGATATCCATATTGCATATAATATGAGCAGCCGGGCAGAAATACCGGGATGGTCCCGGAACGAAGAAGCGCGTCGAACTCCGCCGGGGCAACATGATCAAGATGGTCCGCCGATATCGCCGAGAGTTCTGCGGCCAGGCCGCTGGCGCCAACCGTTTCAAATTGTCCGGAATGTATTTTCAAAGCCAGCCCGTTTTCTTTTGCCTTGCGCAAGTAACGTTCGGTGTCTGCGAGGGAATACGCACCCGTATCACAATAAATATCCGCAAATTCCGCATTCTCTTGTGCCAGTGAAATACCATCGCTCAGCAGCCAGTTAAGATAACTATCCGGATCCCGGTCTTCGGGATAAACGTGCGCGCCGAGAAATGTGGGCACGGTCTCAAGTCCGCTTTCCATTCCCAGTCTCCGGATCACATCAAACATCTTTTTTTCCGCCGCCGGCTCAAGTCCGTAACCGGTCTTGATCTCCGCGGTGGTCGTTCCGTGCCGGAGACAGAGTTTTGCACGCCGCAGGGATTCATTGTATAAAACATCGATATCCGCTGCACGCGTTGCCCGCACCGTGGAATGGATTCCACCGCCCCTTCGCAGGATCTCCTGATAACTTACGCCGCTGCGGCGCAGATACAGCTCTTTTGCGCGTGATCCGGCATGTACAAGGTGCGTATGACAATCGATAAAACCGGGCAGTACCATATCCCCTTCCGCATCGATCACGGTGCCGGACAAATAATCATAGTCATCGCCTTCTATGATATCAATGATATTGCCCTTATTAATCACAAGGGTTCCATCCGTAATCTCCCCGGACAGGGAGAGAGTTACGATATGAGCATTTTCAACAATAATATCAACGCACTGCATCGTTTAATATCTCCCCGGCTTTTTTGCTCAGAGTCCTGCAGGCGGTTTCCAAACTGTCCACATATTTTTTTGCATCCGCAGCGATCTCCTTGCGGGCATGTTCATCTTCAAGGGAAGGCAGGTTAATCAAAACATTGTAATATGCGCTCCACGCAGCCGCCTGGACCTGACGCACCGCCACGGCGGCGTCGGAAAGAGCGTTCCGGTTTCCTTTTGTCAGAACATATTCCGAGAGTTTTATTATTTCCCCGCATAATTTCAGTGTGGAATACGGGACATCAATGGCATTCCGAACCGCTTCACGGATGGCAGTATTGCGTATTTTCTTATCCTCTTCACGTTTTTTCGGCATCCGCATCGCTTTCATCCAGCGGTTAAAAGCTTCGGTATCTTCATCGATCAACGCAAGTGCACGGACTTTCAATGCCTGGGCTCTTTTGCCGTTTTTTTCCATTTCCGCTTTCCGGTCCGCATATTTTTTGTTTTCAAAAGTCAGGTTAGCCACCATGGCGGACAGTGCGGCGGCCAGAGAAGCATTTAAAGCGGCAATGCTGCCGCCGCCGGGTGCCGGGGCATTGGAAGAAAGCAGGTCCGTAAAGTTTTTTATTGTCAGGTGTTTCAGTTGCCCGCCTTCATCACGCAGGGCATATTCCACAATACGTTTCTCCGGATCGAAAGGCGAGGTCTCGTTTAGTCCCAGGGAATGCACAGCCGCATGAACGATATCCTTTTCCGGACAGGCGGTGGAAGCGCCTTGCTTCTGAAGATAATGCATGCCGGTATCCAGCATGGCCTGCAAAGGCGCAAGTCCCACAAGTTCCGAACCGGTAACCCGCAATCCTTTTTTATCCGCTTCTTCCGAAACCGTATCAAAAGCAGTATGGAGTCCGGTAATATCGATGCGGTGCAGATTCATGGTTACTTGCGCATAACCGTATTCGTCAATATACCAGCCCCCCGCCTGACAGAATTTCAGTTTGCCGGGGACTTTGACCATCTTGCCGTTTTTGTCGCGGATGATCTTGCGGTCTTTATCCCGTTTGGCCCGGCCTTTCGAACGGATGGTCAGGGCGATGTCCTTTGCCGCCCGGACGTTCCGTGTGTTGAGATTGATGTTATAGGCCAGCATAAAATGCCGTGCGCCGACGGCAGTGACGCCGGATTTCGGCAAAAAGGTTGGTTCGCCGAAATCGGGAGCGAAGCCGGGATCTTTGAGTTTTTCTTCCAGCGCTTCATACTCGCCTTTGCGGATGTCGGGCAGATTATATCGGTCCTTGCGCTTAGCCGCTTCACCGTAGAGATAGACCGGAACTCCCGTGGCATCATTGATACGTTTGCCCAGTTCCCTGGCCAGTTCGACGCATTCCTCCATGGTAATGTTCGAAACCGGGACCAGCGGACACACGTCTGTGGCCCCCATGCGGGGATGAGCACCGCTGTGCTTCCGCATGTCGATAAGTTCCCCGGCCCTGGCCGTACAGGCCACTGCAGCGTCCATCACGGGCTCAGGTTCGCCGGCAAAAGTGACAACCGTCCGGTTGGTATCTTTACCCGGGTCGACATCCAGTAACAGGACTCCGTCCACCCGTTCGATCACATCGGTGATCTGCCTGATGATGTCCATATCGCGCCCTTCGGAGAAGTTGGGGACGCACTCAATGATCTGCTTCATAAGTCAGCCTTTCATTACTTATCACTTGTAACTCATAATTCATCACTCACAACTTAGGTTCTTTCATACTCGGAATATTCACGCCATGTTTTTTCGCAAAATCAACAGCTTCCGGATATCCGGCGTCTGCATGCCGGAAGATGCCCATCGCGGGATCGGCATCCAGGACGCGTTGCAGGCGTTCGGTTTTTTCTTTGGTTCCGGTGGCCACGATGACCTGTCCTGCATGGGTGGAATTCCCGATACCCACGCCCCCGCCGTTGTGCAGACTTACCCAGTCCGCTCCGCAGGCTGTGTTCACCAGTGCGTTCAATAGGGGCCAGTCCGCAATGGCATCACTGCCGTCCCGCATGGCTTCCGTTTCCCGGTTGGGCGAGGCCACCGACCCGCAGTCCAGATGATCGCGCCCGATCACAATGGGTGCTTTCAGTTCGCCCCTTGCCACCAGATCGTTCATGCGCAGGGCGAATTCCGCGCGCTCACCGAGTCCCAGCCAGCACACACGGTTGGGGAGTCCCAGCTGCGGCACCTGTTCCCGTGCCAGACGTATCCAGCGGCTGAGAATGTCGTCATGCGGGAAAAGTTCAAGGACCAGGTCGTCCAGTTTTCGGATGTCTTCTTTGTCGCCGGAGAGTGCAACCCAGCGGAACGGTCCGCGCCCTTCACAAAAGAGCGGCCGGATATAGGCGGGCACAAAACCCGGATAGAGAAATTTTCCGTTTTTTCCGCGTATCTTCAGTCCGGCGAGTTCAGCCTGGCCGCGCAGGTTGTTGCCGTAATCAAAAGCAATGGCGCCTTTTTTCTGCATTCCAAGGATCGCCTGCGTATGCCGGCCGATAGATTCGAGTGATCTTTTTCTGTAGATTTCCGGATTTTTTTCCTTTAGTTCATTCACTTCCTTCAGATCGCCCGAAGGCACATAATCCAGTAAATTGTGTGCGGAGGTCTGATCCGTAACGATATCCGGAATAATATCCCGCCGGAGCATCTCCGGAATAATGTCCGCACAATTGCCGACCAAGGCTATCGACAGCGGCTCAGCTCTCTTTACGGCTTCATCTTTCAGTGATAGAGCTTTTTCCAGTGAGGTCGTGAGCGTCATACAGTATCCCTCGTCAACGCGGCGTTGTGCACGGACCCGGTCCACCTCAATATTGATGATAACGCCGTTATTCATCGTGACGGCGAGGGGTTGAGCGCCGCTCATGGCGCCGAGTCCGCCGGTAAGCACCCATTTCCCGCGCAGGTCGGAGGAAAAATGTTTTTCAGCAAGAGCGGCAAGCGTTTGATAAGTGCCCTGTAAAATACCCTGCGTACCGATATAGATCCAGCTTCCGGCTGTCATTTGTCCGTACATGGTCAGTCCCATTGCATCGTAGCGGTCAAAATTCTCCTGAGTTGACCACTTGGGCACGATATTGCTGTTCGCGATCAGAACGCGCGGACTGCCGGGGTGTGTTTTCACTACACCCACAGGTTTGCCGGATTGCATCAGCAGGGTTTCGTCCGCTTCAAGTCGGTGCAGAGCTTCGACCGTTTGCCGGTAGCATTCCCAGTTGCGGACCGCACGGCCGGAGCCGCCGTAAACGATAAGTTCGTCGGGGATCAGGGCATTTTCAGGATCAAGATTATTTTCCAGCATGCGAAGCGCGGCTTCACTTTCCCAGTTGCGGGTACGCAATATATTTCCGCGCTGAGCATGTATGGCTTTATCAGGTTTCAGTTCATAAAACATGGGTCGCTGTATCATAATACGATTCCTTTTTCTTCAACTGCAGCAAGGATACTGCCGCTGCGGATCAGTTCTGCCATTTTTTCTATATCGCGATACATAATACGGTCTTCTTTCCAATGGGGAATATGCGAGCGGATCAGACGCTGTGCGGCAGTGCTTCCGGAGCCGGCTTCCAGGGGTTTTTGAAAATCTATTCCCTGAGCGGCGGCCAGCATTTCAATTGCTATCACCTGCGTGACGTTTTGCAGGATCATGCGGGCATGTTCAGCAGAAATGGAGCCCATGCTGACGTGGTCTTCCTGACCTGCGGAAGTCGGAATGGAATCCACACTTGCAGGATGCGCCAGAATCTTATTTTCCGAGACCAGTGCTGCCGCGGTGTACTGAGCGATCATGTAACCGGAGTTCAGACCGTTCTCTTCAGCCAGGAACGGGGGGAGTTCCGAAACATGGGGATTGACCATACGGTCCACCGTGCGTTCCGAAATATTGGCGATCTCCGAAAGGGAGATGCCCAGAAAATCAAGCGCAAACGCCAGGGGTTCACCATGGAAATTTCCGCCGGAGATCACATCCTTTTCCTCTGCAAAGATCAGCGGATTGTCGGTGGCGGAATTGATCTCCGTTTCTATGACCGTACGCGCATATTGGATAGTATCATGGACCGCTCCGTAAACCTGCGGAATACAGCGCAGGGTGTAAGCGTCCTGAACTTTATTACAATGAGTGTGTGAAGCGATGATCGCACTGTCTTTCACCAGGCGGAGCATATTCGCTGCGATCTTTATCTGTCCCGGATGCGGCCGCGAGGCATGGATACGTGCATCGAAAGCGCGTGCAGTTCCTTTCAGGGCCTCAAGGCTCATTGCCCCGGCGATCTGTGCATGTTTAAGAAGATTAACGGCATCGTATACCGCCAGACATCCCATCGCCGACATAAGCTGTGTACCGTTGATCAGAGCCAGGCCTTCTTTGGCCTGAAGCTGAAGAGGTTTGATCTTGTGCTTCTCAAGTACCGTATTTCCCGGCGTCCGTTTCCCCTTGATCATGCATTCTCCCTGGCCGGTCAGGATCAGGGCAAGATGAGCAAGAGGAGAAAGATCTCCACTGGCGCCCACGGAACCCTTAGCGGGGATGTAGGGATAAATATCGTTATTCAAAAGTTCCAACAGGGTTTGAATCACCTCTTTGCGCACACCGGAAAATCCTTTGGCAAGCGCATTCGCACGCAGAAGGATCATTGCCCGGACTGTCTCTTTTTCCAGAGGATCGCCCACATTGGCGGCATGTGAACGGATGAGCCTTTCCTGCAATTGTATCGCTTGTCCGGGCGGAATGTAATGATTGGAAAGTTCTCCCACTCCGGTGGTGATCCCGTAAACGACCTGCTTGTTTTTAAGGATTTCCAGCACATAATTCCGTGAAGCGTTGATACCCGGAAGCGCTTTCTCTGAGAGAACTGCCTGCTCGTGTTCACGTGCAACCCGGATAACATCTTCAAGTCTCAACGTATTCCCGTCGATTCTCAGCATGTGTTCTCCCTGACAGCTGTTTTAGTTAATGAATTAATGTAATATAAAAAAAATAAATCGTATTAACAATATTCGTCTTTCTTCAATGTTCACAAGCTGTTGCTATAAAGACTATGATGTTTTAACTTTACCATTGTAAATTCTACATACCTGATGAAGCGGGAAGGTAATTTTTACTATTTTTTATTCAACAGGGAAGGGAGAGGAAAAATGGATCATGATAAATTATTTCAGGTAGGAAGAGGAAAAAACCGCTGGGGTACGTTGAGCATTTTGCTGATTTTGTGCGTGACGGCAGTATTTGCGCAGAAGCCCCGTCCTGCGGATCTCGGCATTAAGTTCGGTATACTGAAAAGCGGCAGGCACAACGCCATTACGGATGTGCCCGGTGTGCAGGCCGGACATATTACTCTCATTCGGGGCGATTCGGTCCGCACCGGTGCCACCGCCGTTATTCCCCATGCGGATAATATTTATCAGAACAAGGTGCCGGCTGCCATTCATATCGGCAACGGATACGGAAAGCTGACCGGTTATTCACAGGTGGAAGAGCTCGGAAATATGGAAACACCCATTCTGCTTACCAACACCATGAGCGTGCCGCAGGCTTTTGAGGCGCTGATCGATTATACGCTTCAGTTCCCGGGCAACGAGAACGTGCGAAGTGTAAATGCCGTAGTGGGTGAAACGAATGATGCCGGACTGAATGATATCCGGGGCCGCCATCTTCGCCGCGAACACATGCTGCAGGCGCTTGCCGCCGCGGATACCGGAATGGTTAAAGAAGGTAATGCCGGCGCCGGGACCGGGACCATCTGCTTCGGTTTCAAAGGCGGGATCGGCACCGCCTCCAGAGTACTGCCCGAAACGCGGGGCGGCTATACGGTCGGCGTGCTGGTGCAGAGCAATTACGGCGGTATCCTGCAGATCGCCGGTGTGCCGGTGGGGATCGAACTCGGGCAATACAGCTTCAGCTCTGTTGAAGAGGAATACGCTTTGGACGGTTCCTGTATGATCGTGGTCATGACCGATGCACCGCTCTGCGCACGCAACCTGAAACGGCTGGCATCCAGAGCGATGATGGGACTGGCCCGTACCGGGGGTATTGCCTCCAACGGCAGCGGTGACTATGTGATCGCGGTTTCCACGGCGGAGGAACTGCGCATCCCAAACGCATCGGGATCGATGTTCAACACCTTTCAGGTTTTGCGCAACAGTCAGGTCAACCTGCTTTTCGAGGCTGTGATCGAGGCGACCGAAGAAGCGATCGTCAATTCTCTTTTTGCAGCCGAAAGCATGACCGGTTACAGGGGACGAAAGGTCGAAGCGCTGCCGGTAAATAAGACGATGCGGATTATGAAGAAATATAATAAGAGCAGATGAGAAGTATAATTACCGGCTTGCGATAAAGAAGAGGAATGGAAAAAATGCTAAACATGAAGATAAAACGATCATTCAGAAATACGGCATGCCTCTATGCACTTGCCGCTCTTGTATTTTTATTTTCCTGCGGAGAACCGCCGATCAACCGCATGGATGCCCGTAAATTTTCCTATGTGCACGAAGCCGTTCCGGATGCAAAATACGATATCCGCTATATTACGGAGAATAATTTTCTCGGGACGCCGGTGGATGGCTATCTTGATACCGTCGCGATCCTGAGCAATGAAGCCATGGCCGCTCTGGTCAAAGCCGCGGCGGACCTGCGGGAAAAGGGCTGCGGCATTATTGTATTTGACGGTTACCGGCCGCAAAAAGCCGTGGACCATTTTGTCCGCTGGGCGAAGGATCCCGGCGATACGCTGACCAAACATATTTACTATCCCGGCCTTGAAAAAGACATGCTCATGAAGGACGATAAATATATTTCCAGTCGTTCGGGTCACACCCGCGGCAGCACTGTAGATCTCACGCTTTACGATCTGGAAACGGGCGAATTGCTCGACATGGGTTCATATTTCGATTTTTTCGGTTCCATCTCCAATCATGGTACTGATCTGATCTCCGCCGAACAGACCGCCAACCGCAATATCCTCCGCGACGCCATGGTCGCCAACGGTTTCCGTATCTATAGCGCCGAATGGTGGCATTATACCCTGGACGACGAGCCCTATCCCGACAGGTATTTTAATTTTGATGTGAATAGTGAACGAAATAATAATAAATGAAACGGTAACGTTATGGAAGCTACAATTGAATTAAAAAAAATTGTTGAGGTTGTGGCCTTGGGCAATTTTGATCTCGAACAATACAAAACAATATTTATTAACGATCCAAGACGTATCGACCTTTTAGAGAATACTGCTCATGCATTTTTTAATTTTCTCAGGAGATATTATTGGGATAGGTTTGCAATAGACATCTCAAGGATTACAGATGTTAGATTTCAAAACAAAGGAGAAAATTTAACAATTGACATTTTTGAAGAAATTGCAGAAAAAAATGATTTTGATTTTATTGAGGAAATAAAAATAAACAATAAAAAAATACGAGAATTAGCTAAATATTTTCGAGAAAGAAGAAATAAGATTACTGCCCACATTGATATTAAATATGCAACAGGTAGAATAGAATTTATACCCGATACTAAAGCCTTACAAAAAGTTGAAGAAATATACAACCTATTAAAAAGGACAATATTTCACTTTTATAAAATATATGAAGCACAACTGCCCCCTGTAGACATATTAATTGTGCAAGGAGACGCACACGATTTAATGAAATATTTAAGAAAAGGCTATAATGCAACTATAAAGATTACAGATCCTGAAACCCCGCTTCACTAAAGCTTCGCGGGGCACGCAAGTTCAGGATAACGCTCTTTTTTATTTTTTCCGAATGTATTTCTCATCACAGATTTTGGTCTGTACATATTTCGTCTTGTGCTTCAACACCTCATTTGCTAATTTTCCGGGGGAGGGCGGAATATGGCAGAGCAGATACTCATTCCAAAGCACGGCGGTCACCGTCATCTGAAGAGCTTTCAGATCGCCCGGCTGGTCTATGACCTGTCGGTGAGGTCCTGCGAACAAAACATTTCAATTTCCCTGTGGCATGAATAGATCCCTCGACTTCGTCCTACTTCGCCCACCAGTCGGCGGACTTCGAAGGACTTCGCTCGGGATGACAGTTTTTTCTCATTTTTATTATTCTGTTTAATCCTTCTCAGCGTGCGCAGCCGTTCCTGCAAATAAGCCGCAAAATCCAACAGCATATTTGCTTCCCCCGATCCCGTCTAAATAATTATCCGGTGTGTCCTGTGATCCTGTCTGTAAAAATCATCCCGTACATCCTGTGATCCTGTCTAAAGAATATCATGTACATCCAGTGATCCTGTCTAAAATCTCATCCTGTAATCCCGTCTGCCATCAATATCCCGTCAAAAAATACTTTCTTTTCAGGTGAAATCATCTTAATCTACTTAAAAGGATTAAAAATATGTGTTTCTATCTGTCCATCAGTAAAGACGCGCAGACCCTGAAAAACCGTTTCCGGGCGGAATTTCCGGACGAAGATCTTTTTGTGCCGCAGGAAGTGTTCAATGCCTTTACCCACCCGCTCTTACCGGTCGTCACACAGGATGAGCCGCAGACGATCCGGCTTTTCCGCTGGGGGATGATCCCGTCCTGGGTCAATGATGTCGATTTTGCAAAGCGTATGCGGCGCAGTACCCTGAACGCCCGTTCGGAGACCGCCGGTGAAAGGCCATCCTTTCGTAACTCCCTGCGTTTCCGGCGCTGCATTGTACCGGCGGACGCATTTTACGAATGGCAGCATGCAGGCCGCAATAAAATTCAATACCGTATCCACTGCGATCATGATATTATGGGCCTTGCCGGGATCTGGGACCGCTGGGTCAATCCGGTCACCCGGGAGCAATGGACAGGTTTCAGCATTCTGACAACGGCGGCAAACCCCTTGCTGGAGGTCATTCACAATTCCCGGAAACGCATGCCGGTCATCCTTCCTCCGGATAAGGAAAAAGCATGGCTCAGCCGGGAACGAAAGTCCGGCCCCGGCCTGCAGCCTTTCCTGAAGGCTTATGATGAAAATCGAATGTATGCGGAAAAAACGTAAGTTTTTGTTCGCGGTCCGTTCAGGGTCCTCCACGACCGTCAGGCGGGACCCTTTTTTACCATTATTCAGCCTCAGCTAACACGGTTCCCGCCGGGAAACACATTTACGGCCGTCCGCGCTGACCGCCCTGGTTTCCCGGATTTCCCGGATTTCCGCCGCCGCTTCCCGGATTGTTCACGGGGGATCTTCCCTGCTGGCGCTGTATGAATTCGCGTTTCAGCTCCCTGCGGAACTCTTTCTCGAAAAAGGGGATGCGGCTGACCTGCCCGGGCGAAAGCGCTTTTCCGGTCCTTTGCATAAACTGCTGCTTGAGCTGTGTGCGCTTCATCTCAAACTGTTCTACCTGTTTCATGATCTGCTGAAGTTCGCCTTCCCCGATCCCGCCTTTTTTCTGACGGGATTTGATGGATTCATAGAGCTTGTTTTCCTG
>JAWOEU010000054.1:0-13088 GCA_046482575.1 Fidelibacterota bacterium | reverse complement strand
GTGTGGAGGCGCCGGGAATCGAACCCGGGTCCAAAGCGGAGACTATCCTGTTTTCTACGTGTGTAGGTTATTGAAGGTCTTTACTGTACCGGCTCAAGAACCAAGATCCGGAACAGTGGAGGTCACAGGGGTTTAACATTATCCATGTGACCGGTGGACAATGCGAGTTTGTGTCACGGCGCTCATTCCGGACCCACAAACAAGATCCGGATGAACGGCTGCGAATTTATTTACGCAGCGTATGCAAAATTATCTGCATTTAGATAGAATTTCAGGTTGATTTACGTGGATTCCTGAATACCACGACACGCTTACAAGGCAACCTTTCCGCCCTGTCGAAACCTTTACACCCCCATTTTCAAATAGCTTGTTAATCTACTCTTATACACACAAGATGTCAATGAGTTGCCGATTTTTTTAAAAAATAAAAAAAGGCGGTGCCTAGACCGCCTTTTTATTGGATAGCAGGTGTTTACTCGCCTTTATTGATCTCTTTGACACATATTTCCGCAGCCTTGATGAGGGGATACGCCGCCGGCGAAGCGGTCAGCATCGGCTGGGTCCCGATCTGTGCCACCAGGAGGTCGTTCAGCGTCATTCCCGCCTGGATCGCAAAACCGATCACATTGATCAGCTCCCCGGCGCTTTTTCCGCCGTAGATCTCTCCCCCGAGGACAGCCGCGCTTTTTTTCTGCACGACAAGTTTAACGATCTGTTTGGATGCATCTTCCAGACATCCGGGATGCCGGTCTACACCGGCAAAGGTACCGGTAACGATATCAAAATTTTCATCGCGTGCCATTGTTTCCGTCAGTCCCGCCACGGCGTATGAAGTATCCCCGATCGCTGTGGAATAGATACCGATGGTGCCGCGGAAGGTGTTCACGGTCGAAAGTCCGTAAAGATTGAGAGCCGCGACACGGGCTTCGGCACAGGCTGTAGATGCCAGCATGATCTTACTGAGTTTTCCTGTGGAAAATTCACGCTTTTCCGCACAATCTCCTACGGCGAATACATCTTCGTAACTGCTGCGCATATAACGGTCCACCTGAATAAAGCCGTATTCGTTCAGTTCCAGTCCGGTTTTTGCCGCAAGGTCCGTATTGGGCTTATATCCGCAGGACATAATAACGGCATCGGCATCAAGTTCCGTACCGTTGTCAAGAACGACGCCGCTGACAGCATCTTCACCGCTTATTTCTTTTACGGCCGTTCCCGTCAACACCTTGACGCCCCGTTCATTCAGTTTTTCTTCTGCAAAAGCAGAAAACTCCGGATCAAAGGCGGTGCCCATGATATGGGGAAGGACCTCAATGAGCGTAACGTCCTTACCGCTTTTCTTAAATTCATCGGATATTTCCACACCGATGAATCCCGCACCGATCACGACTACCTTATCCAGGTCCTCCAGTTTTTTGTTCAGTTTATCAAGATATACCTTGTCTTTAAGCACAGTAAAAACATTTTTTTTATCATGTCCCGAAATAGATTTCAGGACCATTGGAAGGGAGCCGGTAGCAAATATCAGTTTGTCATAAGATATCTGCCCCTTATTTTTTATTTTGCAGTTCTTTTTATTGTTATTAATGGACACTACCTCGCCGATTACAATATTGACACCGAGTTTTTCCAGGCCTGCATCGGGAAGGATGTTTTTATCACTGGTCCCGACCGTTCCGAAAATATAGGGGATACCGCAGGGGATCATTACTTTTTCTTCCTGCCGGATGACCGTAACGTCCTTATCCGGATAACTGGATTTTGCCGTCATAGCGGAAACAAGCCCTGCAGCCGAACCGCCGATAATAAGAATATCTGTTTGCATGCGAACCTCCGATCGTTTAATTTCAGGTAAAAAAGAACTTAAATGTTATAAAAATACGGGGACAATCCCAAAAGAATTTATTAAAAAAAGAATTTATTGGAAAAATATTCCGAAAAATGATTATATTAGAAACTAAAATTGTTGATAGAAGAATCAAGAAAAGGAGTAACATGAAACGTATTTTAACTTTCATTGTATTGCTGTCGTTCGCCTTTCAGCTTGTAAGCGGCAGTGAAGCGTCTTCGGATGCAAAACGCATACCCGCCCGCAGTGAGATCGAAGAGGAATATCGCTGGAACCTCAGTGACATATATGAAGATATCGATGCCTGGGAAAAAGATTTTAGTTATGTCGAAAAGCATCTTGGAGATCTGAAAGAGTATAAAGGAAAACTGAGCCGTTCGGCAGGTAATCTGGAAGCATGTCTCAGGGAATCGGAAAAGCTTGAACGCGTACTTGACAAGCTGTATGTTGCCGCATATCTTTTAAAAGATCAGGATACCGGTAATTCAACAAGTCAGGCACTGGCAAACCGTATCGCTGCCCTGAACCAGAATTTCTATCAGGCACGTTCATTTCTCTGGCCGGAGATCCAGGAGATCCCCGAGCGGAGATTGAACCGCTTTATCAATTCTTCAGAATATCTTGAACAGTACCGTCACATTTTTAAAGATATGATCCGTCAAAAAGAACATATTCTTTCCGAGCGCGAAGAGGAGCTTCTTGCCATGGCTTCAAAAATGGGAGGCGAATTCAGTAAAATACGGGAAGCACTTACGCAGGCCGATATTGAATTTCCCAAAGTTAAAGATGAAGACGGTGACCTGATCGAACTTTCCTACGCCCGGTATTCCTCACTTCTGGAGTCAAAAGATCCTGAAGTGCGCCGCGCTGCTTTTAAAGGCATGTACGGAACCTTTGATGATTTCAAAAACACCAGTGCCGCCACTTACCGTGGATCGATCAAAAAAGATATCTTTTTTGCGAAGGCCCGGCGGTATGACAACTGCATTGAAATGTCACTGGATAACGATAATGTCCCCGTTGAAGTATACGATAATCTTATTGCAACCACGCATGAATATATTGAACCGCTTCAGCGTTATATGAAACTTCGGAAAAAGATCCTGGACATCGACGAACTGCACCTTTATGACACGAGCGTTCCCCTTACTTCCGGTTCCGAAAAAAAATATTCCTACGAAGAGGCTAAAGAACTGATCATCGATGCACTTGCTATCATGGGTCCGCAATTTCAGGAAGATGCAAGAATGGCGCTGAATTCCCGCTGGGTAGATGTCTATGAAACCCGCAATAAACGCTCGGGAGCTTATTCGTGGGGAACATATGACACACATCCGTATATCCTGATGAATTTTAACGGTACCCGTAACCATGTTTTTACGCTTGCTCATGAACTCGGCCATGCATTGCATTCTTACTATACAAACCAGGCGCAGCCCTATGCAACGGCAAATTATGCACTTTTCGTCGCCGAGGTCGCTTCCACCTTTCTGGAAAATATCCTTATGGACCACATGCTGAAAACCCTTGAAGATGAAAGTGAAAAGCTTTCCCTGCTGGACCAGTGGGCGGATAATATACTCGGTACCCTTTACACGCAGGTGCTCTTTGCGGAATTTGAACGTGAAGCACATCATCTGGCAGAGCAGGGCATACCGTTAACGGTTGAAACATTGAATGAAACCTATTTTGAAATACTGAATTCCTACTACGGGGAAGTTCTGGAACTTGACCCGGAATATGCCCTTACGTGGAGCCGTATCCCGCATTTTTTCCGTCAATTTTATGTTTATAAATATGCAACCAGCATAAGTGCCTCAACAGCGTTAAGCCGCAAGGTGATCAACGGTGAACCCGGTGCTATGGAACGTTATATGAATTTTCTGCACAGCGGGGCAAGCGATTATCCCATCGAATTACTGAAAATTGCGGGCGTGGATATGTCCACCCCCGAACCGGTCGCTGAAACACTGCAGCTCTTTGATGAACTGGTTACACAGATGGAAGAACTGGTGGAAGAATAAGGTGCCGGATACGACAGATATAACCTGAAAACAACGATAAACGGTTAAAATCCCGTGCATTTTTGCACGGGATTTTTTATAATTGCATGAGTGAATCGAAGGAAAACATTATGAAGAAAACAGGAATACTGATCTTTATGTTGCTGATCTTTGCCGTTTCCCGGGGTGATGACGGAGATTCTCTCCTGTGGGAAAAAGGTGGTCAGGGATCTTTGAATTTTTCACAGACCGCTGTGAGCAACTGGTCTTCGGGAGGCGAAAGCGCGCTTTCCCTCAACAGTTACCTTGATCTTTTTGCGAACTATCACCGGGAGAAGATCAACTGGAACAACGACCTTCATATTGCCTACGGGTTTTTGTACCGGGAAAAAAACATGGAAAAGACCGACGATAAGTTCGATCTTTCCTCCGCCTTCGCTTACGAGTTTTCAGAAAAGTGGAGTTATTCCACGGAACTGGGTCTTAAAACACAAATGATGCCGGGATACGCAGATACGGTGCGGGTCTCCGACTTTGCCGCCCCCGCCTTTCTTATGCTGTCAACCGGGGCGGAATATACGCCGCATAACAAATTCCATCTGCTTTTTGCCCCTCTGAGCGGGAAAATGACGGTTGTCGCCGATTCCCTGCTCTCAGCGCAGGGTGCTTACGGCGTAGACCCCGGCAGGCGGGTGCGGTTGGAATTCGGGGGTTTTTTCAAGATATCCTTCCGCCACGAGCTTTTCGAAAATGTAAACCTGCGGACGAAATGCGAGTTCTTTACGAATTATATCGCAACACCCGTCTATGTGGATGTTAACTGGGACTTCCTTTTATCCATGAAGATCAACAAGTTGCTTTCCGCGAGCATCAATATGCAGCTGGTTTACGATCACGACTACAGTACGGACCTGCAGTTTAAAGAAACTGTCGGTCTCGGGCTTTCTTTCTCATTCTAACGGATATGACAAAGGTGAAAAAATGATCATAAAGACTCTTAATAAAGTGCCTGCTGAAATACTCTGCGGTGATGGTCTCCGCGGAGTATCGCGCCAGGTTCCCATTGGGAAAGCGCAGGGAACCCCGAATTTTTCTTTTCGTGTGTTTACTCTGGCTCCGAAAGGACATTCACCTTTTCATTCGCATGAAACCGAACATGTAAATTATATTATTTCCGGCAGGGGCGCACTGAAAGATGGAAAAGGGGTATTACACAACTTTTCCGCCGGTGATTTTTGTCTGGTAAATCCCGGTGAAAAACATCAATACCGTAACCTTTCCGAAAACAAGGAACTGATATTTATCTGTGCAGTTATGAAAAAATATGAATAGGAGTTGAAATGAAACGCATCAGCATCATAATTCTGACGATTGTCCTTCTGATTTCCTGTACAAGCACTTCGGAATCGGTAAAGAAGAGCGGTCCGCGAACCTTTAACAGCATGATGAAAGCCATTGACGAACTCGTTCATGATGAGGCTTTTTCACATGCCCACTGGGGAGTATTGATCAAATCTCTCGATAATGATGAAATTTGGTATGCTCATAACGCGGAACGTCTTTTTATGCCGGCGTCAAATAATAAAATACCCGGTGCAGCGGGAGCACTCAGCATTCTGGGTCCGGATTTCAGGTTTGAGACCCGTCTTCTGACCAGAGGCGATATAAAAGACGGTGTGCTTCATGGAGACCTTGTCATACGGAGTAACGGCGACCCCACCTTATATGAACGTTATCAGGGCGATTCACGGGCAGTTTTCCGGTCATGGGCGGATACCTTGAAAAAACAGGGGATCTTCCGGATCGAAGGCGGTATCATCGGTGACGATGATGCTTACGATGATGTGCATCTCGGCGCCGGATGGTCCTGGGATTATCTGCAAACCTGGTATGCGGCTCAGTTCGGAGCTTTGCAGTTCAATGAAAATTATGTAGATGTTAAGATCGTTGCCCCGGAAAATATGGATGGGAAAATCCGCCTGATACCGAATATTTCCAGCAGTTATTTCACGCTTCATGACCGTATCGAACTGATCGGGGAGGGACAGACACGCATTCGTTATGAGCGCGCTCCCAATACGAATGATATTATTTTCAGTGGTCAGCTGAAGCTTGGTTCCGATACGCTTGAATTATCGCCTACTATTCATAATCCTACGGGTTTTTATGTACAGGTCCTGAAAGAGACCCTCGAAGCCGGCGATATTCATATTGCGGGTGAGGCAATTGACTGTGATGAACTGAAAAACTGGTCCCATACGGCGGAAGATCCGAATTACAGGGAACTGGCGCATTATTACTCGGTACCGCTGTCAGAGATCCTGACCCGTATGATGAAACGCAGTCAGAATATGTATGCGGAAACAATGCCCAGGGTTATTGCCTGGAAGGAATCCGGCCTCGGAACTTTTGATACCGGCCGTGAAATAATGGATTCTCTTTTTGTTCATTTCGGTATTGAACCCGGCAGCTGGGTCTATGCCGATGGATCCGGCCTGACCCGCTACAATTATATTAGTCCGCAAATACTGGTGAAAATTCTTGAAGGAATGTACGGCAGTGAATTAAAGGATATCTGGATGAAGACTTTTCCGGTTGCCGGTGAGGACGGTACCTTGAAAAATCGTATGAAAGGCACCGTAGCCGAGGGATGCGTACTGGGAAAAACCGGGACGATTTCCAATGCACGCGGTCTGAGCGGATATGCAAAAACCGCTGCAGGAGAAAATATTGTATATTCTTTTCTGGTGAACGGACACATTCTCAGTACAAAAGAGACCGAACGGATAACGGATTCGATCCTGGAACTGATCTGTTCCTATAAGTAATACGCGGACGGGTGAACGGATATATTTTTAAGAGATCAACGGCATTTTTATTCTTCAGCCAATGGAAGGAGCACGGTAAAGGTGCTGCCTTTTTCAAATTCGCTGCTGACACGGATCTTTCCGTTATATTCATCAACGATCTTTTTCAGAATGGTCATACCGAGTCCGGTACCGCTGATCTTGCGGGTATGGATATTTTTTGCCCGGAAGAATTCTTCAAAAAGGCGTTCTTTTTCTTTTTCTTTCATACCTATGCCGGTATCAGCTACGGTAAACCGGGCATATTTTCCCTCTTTACCGGTACTTACATGAATGCTGCCGCCTTCCTTATTGTATTTTATGGCATTTGACAGAAGGTTGGTGAAAACACGCCGGATCTCTTCTTTATCTGCCCTGATGTAATTATTACCGGTGATGTCCGTTGTAAGCCGAATTTTCTTTTCACGGAGATTGCCGTGAAAAAAATCCACGGTTTCTTTCAGCAATTCACCGGCATCAATATGCTCTATTTCACGGCGAACGGTATGGGCGTCCATACGAAATATATTAAGCAGGTCCTGAAGAAGTGAAAGCATGGCAGAACTTCGCTCGAGACTTCGCTCCAGGTATTTCTGATACTGTTTTTCGTTATCTCCAAGCTGCCGCTCAATAACCATTTCAAGATATCCTTTAATAGCTCCCAGGGGAGCTTTCAGTTCATGGGCTACCATATTAATGAATTCCGATTTGGAAAGCTCCAGCTCTTTGATCTCCGAAATATCCCGCAGTACGGTGACGGCGCCAAGCAAATTTCCGCTGTCATCAAGTATGGGGTTGGTATTTGCCATTACCACAAGTTTTGCGGGAGGTTCTATCACGATCTCTTCTTTAACATAAGAAGCTGAATTTTTATTTTTCAGAATATTCGTGATCTGTTTCTGTAATTTATCCGGTAGGATGTCGAATATTTTTTCTCCAACCGGGATTTCGCGTTTCAGTCCGATAAGATGCAAAAAGCGCGGATTTGTAAATATGATCTCTTTGCGCTGATTGGTGATTATCAGTCCGTCATCAATGGAATTGATCACCGAGCGTAAACGGGATTGTTCCTCAGAGATCGCTATCAGGTTCTTATTCTTCTCTTCCTTTAGCCTGCGGGCTTCCCGGATATACCAGCGACGCTCGGAAGCACGCAGAATGACCCGTTCCAGTTTTTCATGCCGTATGGGTTTTTTCAGAAAATCATATCCGCCCATGTGGGCGATCTTCATTACCGTATCAATGCCGGGATCATGATCCATCATGACGCAGATAGCTTCCGGGAATGTGGACAGAATAGCGGAAAGGACATCAACGCCGGACATATCCGGAAGTTTATAGGCGATAAGATAAAGATCATATTCCTGAGACCTTCCTTTTTCAATGGCAGCCGAAGCAACGGTCTCAACATCCAGGGAATACCTTTCCCCGATGACCTGTTTTACACTGTCTATCACCCGTTTCTCATGTTCAATGAGAAGTATGTTCGCTCCTGTCAGCATCATGGCTAATAATATTGATAATTAAATGTAAAAAACAGCTTTTTTACACATTCATGAAACAATTTCATAATGCCGGATTTTACGCTTTACTGCGACAGTATTCTGCTGAAGTATAAATATGATAACTGACTTCTCTTTTACCGGAAAAGACATTATATTAAAAGATTTACTACCGATAGGATTACATGATAAGTACATGCATAGCAAATTCCTGAAAACCCGACTCTTCTTTACCGCCCTTTCGATTTTTCTTTTTGGTCCGGTTTTTGCAGAAGAACCGATCGAACTGCTGAATGCGGGTACAATGCAAAAAGTGGAAGGGAAAACCACTGAAGAGAATATCAGGGAAAGCAGTGATCATATCCTGTTCGATAAAGATGTCCACCTTAAACAGGGGGATGTGCATTTGTATGCCGACCGGGTTTATCAGTATCAGGAACTGGATCAGCTTCACCTGCTGGGGAATGTGCGTATACTTGACGACAGTGTGACGGTCTGGTTTGACGAAGGCGAATACAATACGGAAACCAAAAGCATAAACATTACAAGTCCTCTTCGCATCCATTATGACTCGCGCCGCTTTTCTGCCGGTTCTCTGAAGGGTAATTTTGACGATGATACGTATTTTGCCTATAAGCAGGTGAACGTAAGCGACAGTGTCTCCTATGCCGTTGCGGATTCGATGTATTTCGACCGGAATAAGGAGCGGGCTTTTTTGTACGGAAATGCGATGATGGCGGATACCATAAATCACATTACCATGCGCGGCAGCGAACTGGAATACCGGCTTGATACGGACCGCTTTTTTGGTCATAAAGACGCCTCGGTTTATGAAACGCTTGAGGACGGAAGCAAACGCTTTGAGATTTTTGCCAATAATTTGCAGGGTGATATAAAAAACGGCTGGCTTATTGCAGATGACAGTGTATATGTCAAACAGGATTCCGCGGCCGCATGGTGCGACTCGCTTTTTTATCTTGATTCCCTTCAAACGGTATATTTTTACGGCAATGCACATTTGCGGTATAAACATATAGATATGTATGCTTCGGAAATGCAGCTTGATTTTTACCGTGAGCATTTGGGAACACTTGAATCCCGGTTGCAGCCTAAGGTCACACTCCGGGAAAGCGGGTATCTGGGGAATACTGACGGGGAACCGGTCACAAAAACCAGTGAAGTAACCGGAAAAAATCTTTTTATAAGATTTGACCGGGATGACAGTCCGGAATTAATGGTTATGGCAGGCATGGTGACTTCGGATTATCATGTGTTCAGAGATTCCGTATACAAAGGCCTGAATCATATGGCATCAGATACGGTGCGGACTTTTTTTGAGAAGGGCAGCGTAACTGAGCTTTTTGCGGTTTTTGACGTGCAGGGAAATTTCCGCCCGGACAGCAGCTACGAAGAAATGGATACCACCGTTACATATCATGGCGATAATGCCTATTATAATATTAAAAAGGACCTGATGTATATTTATCCGGATTCGCGGATGGTCTACGGTGATATCAAACTTCACGCAGATACGCTCAAGATCAATTGGGAAACCAATATTCTCTATGCAATACCGGGCGAGAGCGGTGAGCTTCCGGAATTTATCCAGGGTGATGATGCTCCGGTCCACGGAAGGTTGTTTGAATATAATCTGGATACGGACCGCGGAAAGATCACCCGCGGGAAAACGCAGATCAAAGAAGGATATTACCACGGTGAGACGGTAATGAAAACCGAAAAAGAACCACTGTATGTAAAGAATGGTGTTTTCTCCACCTGCGAACTTGACGAACCTCACTTTTGTCTGGAGGCAAAACGGATGAAGGTCATTCCCGGAGACCGTGTTTTCGCTCAGGATATTGTCTTTAAGATACTTGATGTTCCGCTGATGTATTTTCCCAGTATCTTTGTGCCGATAGAAGAGGGAGAGCGCCGCAGCGGATGGATCCTGCCGCATTTCGGCCGTTATGCAAACAAAGGCTGGGCACTTGAAAACAGTGGATATTATTGGGCTCCGAATGATTATTACGATGCAAGAATACTGCTTGATTTTTACGATAATTACGGTATCAGTACCGAATTGCGGCAGCGTTATGCATGGCGGCATCATATCAGTAATGGACATCTGACGTTAAAATACTGGAATTATTTTCTTACCCGGAATCCCTCGCAGGGATATAAAATAAGCATCAATCATCCTCAGACGATCGGACAGAAATCCAGTCTTCATATTTCCGGAAGTTATACAAATGACGCCAAACATTTTACCCGTGAGCTGGATAAAGATGAACGCCTTGAACAGCAAATGGTTTCACGGGCGACTTTCCAAACGTCTCTGGGTCCTTTTGGCATTAATCTGAATGCTTCACGTACGCAAGATCTACTGACCGGGAACAGCACTACCTATTTGCCGCAGTTTTCCGTGTCAAAATCGTCGGCGAAAATATTCAAACGAAAGAGTCTCAGTGATCCGGAAAAATGGTATCACAATTTTAGCTATTCACTGAATTCAACGCTGAGCAACCGCATGACGCATACCTTTGACCGTGTTGATTCCCTGTTCAATGACGAGGTGAAAAATAAATTTCAGACAAATGCCGGTATCCGTTATAACGATAAACTTTTCGGTTTTCTGACGATATCTCCCTACCTGAATTATTCTGAGGACTGGACAACCCTGTACAAAAAACCCCGGATGAATGCCAGCGGAGATTCCGCCCTTGTGGACAGCAGCGGGGAACTGCTTCTGAAAGAAGTGAGCGGTTTTAAACGCCGGGGACGTTTCGACCTGGGAAGCCGGGCAAGTACAACGCTTTACGGAGTGTTTAATGTTAATATCTGGCGTTTGAAAGCTGTACGGCATACGGTTAATATGAGTCTTAATTATAGCTACCGTCCGGACCAGACGGACAATCCCGATTATGTTTTCAAAGGTATTGGTACAAATGGCGAACCGCAAACCTATGATTATTTCGAGAGCACGTTATTGGGAAAAACGCCGGATTCAGAGAATCAAACCTTCAATATGCGTTTTAATCATAATATTGAGACGAAGACCCTGCAGCGCGACGGGAATGAAAAGAAAACGCATATTTTGAATATAAGGCACAGTTATAATTTTTTAGCGGATTCACTCCGCAGCAGCCTGATCACAGCAAGTTCCACTATCAAAGATCTTCCGGGCGGGATGTCTCTGAAAATGGATGCCAGTTTCGATCCCTATGCATACACCGTCGATGAAAACAGCGGTAATATTGATCGTATCGATAGACTTACAATTCCGAGAATCACTTCTTTTAAGGCAGGCACAGATCTGACCATAAAATCAAAAGAAGGAAGCAGCATGGGAAAAAATGCGGATTCACTGCAGAATAACGGAATGAATACAGCTCTTGCTCCCGCGAAAGGTTCCGATGCAGGATTTTCCGACTGGCGGTTTACTGCGGGACTTTGGTTTACTTCTTCTGCAGGCAATCCGCTGAATGTAAAGAACCGGCTGCTTATCAATACAAATCTGAAGGCGAAACTGACACCGAAATGGTCCGGGAGTTATCAGATCAATATTGATGTGCTGGAACAGAAGATAACTGACCAGCGTATCAGGCTGACAAGGGATCTGCATTGCTGGACCCTGTCTCTCGACTGGAATCCGGGCTATAGCTTTTTTATCCGCCTGAATGCAAAATCCAGTCTGCTGAAAGATCTCAAACTTGAAAAACGATCCGGAAAATATTATTGATCAAATGAAAAAAGGATATATAAAAATTCATTTGCCGGCGCACCCTTTCATAATGGAAAAATTAGATATGCTTATGGAACGGGGCTTACTTCAGGCGCTGGAAAAAAAAGGTGATAGAATAACGGTCCTTGATAAATGGGAAAACCGCAGAGAACTGCGAAAAATACTTCATGAAGCAATAAAAGATGTGGAGCCGGAAGAGGAATTTTTGGAAGAAAAGGACTGGGACAAAACCCGGGTCGAAGCTTTTCAGCCGTTAAAAGCAGCGAACAGAATTTGGATAACACCGCCGTGGTTTGCAGGCCGGATACCGGAAAACGAAGACAAGATCATTATAAATCCGGGTAATGCATTTGGTACGGGTACCCATGAATCCACCCGTCTTGCACTGAGCAGGATAGTAAAGACCGTTCGCCCCGGTTTTTATGTCCTCGATCTCGGCTGCGGCTCCGGGATCCTGTCCCTTGCTGCGCGGAAAATGGGAGCTGCAGGGGTGCGTTCGGTTGACAATGATCCTGAGATCGAAAATAATTTTCTTGAGAATGTCGAATACAATAAACTGGATAACATAAATCTGGAGATCACTGATGTGCTCGGGATCAATGATTACAACTGCGATCTGGCAGTGATAAATATCCAGAAAAATATTATTTTACCTCTTTTAAAACGTTTTACCGTTGCAAAAGGGGTACCAAAACGTGTAATTTTAGCCGGTTTGCTGAGAGAACACGAGCAAGAGCTTGTAACTGTTCTGAATGGATCGGATTTTAACATCATTGATATCACGCAAATGAACGAATGGATCGCAATTACGGCGGTCCGGCGGAGTATAAATGAAGATAATATTTAAATGGACCATTATACCGTTAATACTGTTTCTGATCTGGAGCTGTGGACCCACATATCCGGATGACCCGGATAACGACAGCTACCCTGTTCCGGAATTCAGTCAGTCTATTGTGACCTATCACTCCGGTCGTGAAGAACTCCATTGTGAGATCAAGGTGCTTTATGATCTGGATATTTCTGAAGTGGAGGCAGATATTTATTTGCAGGGCTTTGAAAATGAAGCATATACCGTTGCTCTGAACGATTCCGGTGTCCGGGGAGATGCTATTCCTTATGATAATATATTTTCGCGGAATCTTG
>JAWOEU010000031.1:0-9903 GCA_046482575.1 Fidelibacterota bacterium | reverse complement strand
TTTGTTTTTTTCTTTTTACTCTTCGCAATGATCTCTTTACAGCCGGCGGGTGTCAGTTTTTCGGGATCGCTCCCTTTAGGGATCCTGTAATTCTTTCCCGCATAACTGATATAGGGACCGTAGCGGCCGTTCAGGACCTTAATTTTTTCTCCGGAAAAATCATGAATGAGCCTTTTTCTCTTTTTTTCACGTCCCTCTTCTATAACGCTTATTGCACGCTCACGGTCAACGGCTGATAATTCTTCCGCCTTTCCCAGAGAGTAATAGGTGTTCTTATGTTTTATATAAGGACCGTAGCGGCCGATCGCCAGGATAATGTCCTCATCTTCATATGTACCGAGAATTTTCGGAAAGGCCAGGAGTTCAAGTGCTTCTTCCAGACTGATAGTATCCAGGCTCTGATCATCACGAAGACTGGCAAAACGCGGTTTTTCCTCCTCTCCGGATTCGCCCATCTGCACCATGGGTCCGTAGCGGCCGATTTTTACATAAACGTTTTTACCGCTTTCAGGATCGCTTCCCAGTAAGCGCTCTCCTTTGAAGGCCTTGCCCGTATCCTTCGTTTCCTCGATCTTTTTGTGAAAAGGGTCGTAAAATTCCGCGATCATTTCATGCCATTCTTTCTTCCCGCGGGCAATTTCATCAAAATCCTCTTCAATACGTGCGGTAAAATTATAGTTGATGATATCATCAAAATAGTGAATAAGGAAACGGTTAACCACCCTGCCGATATCGGTCGGGAAAAGGCGCGATTTCACGGAATTGGCCGTTTCTGTCTTTACTTCCCGGGTGATCTTTCCTTCCTCAAGCTGATAAAAGCGGAATTCGCGTTTTATACCGGGGAGGTCTTTCTTTACCACATAACCGCGTTTCTGTATCGTGGAGATCGTCGGTGCATAGGTTGAGGGCCGTCCAATGCCCAGTTCTTCCATTTTCTTTACCAGCATCGGCTCCGAATAGCGTGCAGGCGGCTGCGTAAAACGTTCAACCGCTTCCAATTTCTTCAGAAGCAGGGCATCGCCTTTGTCCAGCGGAGGTAAAAGTTTATCTTTATCGTCATTGGATTGATATATCTTCAGAAAACCCGGGAATGTGATCACTTCGCCCTTTGCTTCCAGCTGTTCGTTGTTTTTATCATTGTCAATAAGGACTTTCGTGCGTTCGACCTCGGCCGCCGCCATTTGCGATGCCATCGTGCGCCTGTAGATCAGACGGTAGAGACTGCGCAAATTTTTATTGTCACCGGCATCCTCCAGTTGCATGTTCGTGGGACGTATGGCCTCATGTGCTTCCTGTGCGCCCTTGGATTTTGTTTTGAATTTACGGGGATGGGCGTATTTTTCTCCGAAGGCGTTTACAACCGCATTTTTTATCATGCCCAGCGCGGCAGACGACAAATTCAGTGAATCGGTACGCATATAGGTTATATGACCCGCTTCATACAGCCGCTGCGCCAGCATCATGGTTTGCGAGACCGAAAAATGCAGTTTGCGGCCCGCTTCCTGCTGAAGTGTGGAAGTGGTAAAAGGCGGAGGAGCGTATTTATTTCCTTTTTTCTTATCGACGGAAGCAACATGGAAATGTGCGCCTATGCAGCTCTCAAGGAAATCATTGACTTTTTTCTCGTCTTTAAAGCGTTTGCTTAATTCCGCATTGATCATTCCCGCCTTGGGGTCTTTTTCGCTGAGCAGGTCCGCGCTCAGCTTAAAAGAAGAAGCGGGAGTGAATTTTTCGATCTCTTCTTCACGTTCAACGATGAGACGCACGGCGACGGACTGTACCCGGCCTGCAGATAGTGAAGGCTTGATCTTTTTCCAGAGAAGAGGAGAAAGCTCAAAACCCACAAGGCGGTCCAGCACGCGCCGCGCCTGCTGTGCATTTACCAGTTTACTGTCAATGTCCCCGGGATTCTCCAATGCCGTTTGAATAGCTTTTTTTGTGATCTCATGGAAGGTGATACGCTTGACCTTCTCTTCCTCAAGATCGAGCAAACGGGTAAGGTGCCAGGCGATCGCCTCTCCTTCACGGTCGGGATCCGTCGCGATATAGACCGTATCTGCGCGCTCTGCCGCTTTTTTTAGCGTATGGATAACATCTTTTTTCCCGGGAAGCGCAACGTATTTCGGTTCAAAATTATTATCGGTGTCTATCCCGAGCTCTTTTTTCGGAAGATCACGTATATGTCCCACCGTTGCCAGGATGTTATAGTTATTATCAAGATATTTTTTTATGGTCTTTGCTTTTGACGGAGACTCTACGATGATACACGATTCGGCCATTTCAACACTTCCTCAAATTTTGGCAGAATATAGGAATAAAAATCCCTAAAAACCAAATTTATACTGAAAGTGTGATGATTACCATAAAAAATCAAAAGGAGAGTCTTGTTTTTCCATGAATGCGTATTCTATCGTTCAGCGGGAAAATGAAGCAAAACCTTCTGTGTATAATAACCGATCATACTGATGATCGTATATCGGTCCCGCTTTCCGGCGCATGGGTTATCCTTGTCCGCTACCTTCCCATTCACGGCGGGCGGACAGTGGTTTTCTACGGGTTTCGTCACCATTCACGGCAGTGCGACTGCGCCTGATTTTCACAGGTCTTCCCCCTTTCAATTCAAACGGACGGACATACGCAGATCTTTTTTTTATGCAAATACTTTAAGATGATTTTTTGTAAAAGCTTGCGTCAGACTTATTGCGGAATGTGATATAACGTTGCTTTTCCGCTTTTTTTCCATGAAATTTCACCTATGGCGGGAAATAAACAAAATAACAGCAATTTTTTCGGTCAGTTTATACCCGGGAATGTCCGTGATATCGTTAAAAAAGCCGCCAGACAGGGACTGAAAGTTTCCTGGATGCTCCTGAAGATCTATATCCCGGTCTCCATATTAACCGCAATTCTTGATCAGCTCGGGTTTCTGGACCTTATTGCTCCGCTTTTTGAACCGGTCATGGGTCTCATGGGACTTCCCGGAGAAGCGGCGCTGGTTTTTCTTGCGGCATGGGTGAACAATTTATTTGCAGCGATTGCCGCGGCCGGCGTGATCGAACTGAGCATCCGTGAGATAACCATCATCGCCATCGTGACCGGTTTTGCACATAATCTCATTGTGGAAACGGGAATACTGATGAAACTGAAAATGGCACGCCCGCTTATTGCCCTTACGCGTATCATCTTCAGCTTCCTCGTTGGAATGATGCTGAACCTGATCATGCCGGAAAAGGTCCGCGGCATTGTCATGAATCCTTACAATACGGGCATAGGGGAATTTTCCTGGCCGGATCATTTGTCGGGACTTCTGGTCACAGGCGCCCAGATCATTATACTGATGTTCGTTGTCATGCTTGTGTACGAAATATTCCTGTACTGGAATAAAAGCAAAAATATCAAGGAAAAATTTTCCGGCTTTACCGGTTTTTTCGGAATGTCCCCGCCGGCACTCGGTCCCTGGCTGGTCGGCACCTTCATCGGTATTACCTACGGAGCGGGCATTCTCTTCAATATGAACAGGAAACATCAGCTGACACATAAGGACAATTGTCTTCTGACAGTTTCCATGTGCCTGCTTCACGCTGTAGTCGAGGACACGATTATTTTTGTGGTGATCGGTGCCAATCTCTGGTGGATCCTCGGTGTACGCACCGTACTGGTAATACTGATCATAAGCATACTTTCTCGGGATAAGCTGTATAAAAAGGTCACCTGGATAGGACTTCCGAAAAGAGTTGAAGAAAGCTGAACTGGCGAAATTCTTACGGCTTCAGTCGTATCATCGTACGCGGCCAGGGAATGCATTCCCGGATATGACGGGTGCCGCAGACCCAGCCGATCGTCCGCTCCAGACCGAGTCCGAAACCGGAATGCGGGACAGATCCGTAACGGCGTATGTCAAGAAACCATTCAAAATCTTCCCGGGGAAGCTGTTCCTCTTCAATGCGTCTAAGGAGGACATTTATATCTTCTTCGCGCTGGGAACCGCCGATGATCTCGCCGTAACCTTCGGGCGCCAGCATATCCACACCGAGCACATAACGTTCATCGGCAGGATCACGTTTCATATAAAAAGCCTTGGTTGCAGACGGCCAGCGCCAGATCATGACCGGCTGCTCAAATTCCTCTGAGATCGCCGTTTCATGGGGCGCGCCGAAATCCCCTCCCCATTCGATATCAAAACCTTTTTTATGTAAGATATCCAGTGCTTCATCATAGCTGATACGCGGAAACGGCCGCCTGATACTTTCCAGTTTTGCGGTATCGCGCTCCAGTATCGCCAATTCCCGTCTGCAGTTCTTCAGTGCGCGCTGCACAAGATATTCTACAAATTCTTCTGCGAGGTCCATATTGTCATGAATATCATAAAAGGCCATTTCCGGTTCCACCATCCAGAATTCCGTCAAATGCCGGCGGGTTTTGGATTTTTCCGCCCGGAAACAGGGACCGAAACAGTAGGTACGGTTCAGAGCCATGATCGCAGCTTCACTGTATAATTGTCCGGATTGGGTCAGATAGGCTTTCCGGTCAAAATAGCGGGTCTCAAAAAGGGTCGTGCTTCCCTCTGCGGCATTCGGTGTAAACATCGGTGAATCCACCAGCGTAAAATCACGTTCGTTGAAAAAGTCCCTGCACGCCTGCTCCAGCTCCGCGCGCACTTTCATGGTGGCATAGGGTCCGCGTGAACGCAGCCAGAGATGGCGGTTATCCATAAGGAATTCCACCCCGTGCTCTTTCAGGGCAATGGGATATTCTTCCGCAATGTGGTAGACCTCTATGTCCTTAACAAGTATCTCATATCCGGTGTCCTGCCGGGGCGCTTCCTGTACAATGCCGGTCACAGCGATACTGGACTCCTGTGTCAGGCTGGTCTTCAGGTCAAATACCGCTTCCGTAACCTCATTCTTCAGTACAACGCATTGAATGAACTCACTGCCGTCACGAAAGATCAGAAACCAGATCTTTCCGCTCTTTCGTATATTGTACACCCATCCTTTAAGTGTAACTTCCTTACCCGGGTATTCCGGTAAATATTTTGCGAGTATGTGTTTCGGCATAGGGACTCCTCTTTTCATCAGCCTTTTCTACAGGCGTAAAATTAAGATTTTTACTTGCCTTATCAAATAAAAAACACATAACTTTCATCCTAACCAACTGAGGAGTACATATGTCACATTTCCGTAAGATTACGGTTCGCAACGAAGTACCTGAAGAATTAAAAGAACTCAAAGATTTCAGTTATAATTTATGGTGGGGCTGGCAACCGAACGCCCTGAAACTTTTCCGTCAGCTGGCAGTGGATCTCTGGCATGAAGTGGAACACAATCCCCTGAAACTGCTCAAGCAGATCAGTCAGAGCGAGCTGAACGAAAAAAGCAATGATCCTGCCTACCTTTCGCTTTTTCATGATGTCATGAAAGATTTTAATCATTATATGACGCGTAAAGACACCTGGTTCAATAAAAATTATCAGGGTCACGATGATTTTCTGGTCGCTTACTTCAGCGCAGAATTCGGTGTTCACGAATCGGTGCCGGTCTATTCCGGCGGCCTGGGGATACTTGCCGGTGACCATTGCAAATCGGCCAGCGACCTGGGGGTGCCTCTTGTCGGTGTCGGCATGATGTATAAACAGGGTTATTTTATACAGCGCATCGATGCGGAAGGCAATCAGGAAAACGTTTTTCCCACCTACGACTTTGAAGAAATTCCCGTAAAACTTATCCTGGACGATGATGATAAACCGGTAAAGATCTCCGTTGTTTTCCCGGGACGCAGTATATATGCACAGATCTGGAGCATGCAGGCGGGAAGAACCACAATATACCTTCTGGACACCGATATACCGGAAAATCTTCCGGAGGACCGGATCGTAACCTCCCAGCTTTACGGAGGAGACAATAATATGCGGATCACGCAGGAGATCCTGCTCGGTATCGGCGGAATACGGGCATTGCGTACGCTCGGCATTGAACCGTCAATTTATCATATGAATGAAGGCCATTCCGCATTTCTTTCACTGGAATTGATGCGGGAAGCGATCGCTGCAGGAAATAAACCCGCGGTCGCAAAAGAGCTGGTCTCTTCGCAGTGTGTCTTTACAACCCATACTCCCGTTCCCGCCGGCAACGATGCTTTCAGTGAAGAGATGATGCAGTATTATTTCGGTTCTCAGCTTAAATCCTATGATATTTCCTGGCAGCAATTCTTCGAACTCGGAAAGGATCTCAGTACGGGACTGTTCAGTATGACCGTTCTGGCACTGAACTGCTCAAAAAGTTCAAATGCCGTAAGTAAACTGCACGGTGAGGTCAGCCGTCACCTCTGGAGTGAGATATGGAAGGACGTACCTGATTTTGAGATCCCGATCACGCACATTACCAACGGTGTTCACTCCGGCACCTGGATGGCAAAGGATTTCCGGCAGTTATATGAACAGTACCTGGACGGCGACTGGCGCGAAGAGAACGATAATCCGGATTTCTGGAAAGGCATTGACAATATTCCTTCCAATGCATTGTGGGAGACGCACTGCAGCCGTAAAGCCCGTCTTGCCGAGGTGGTGAAAAAACGTATCCGCAAGCGCAATGAGCATCACGGCATCCCCACGCATATCAGTGATAAGATCTGTGCCGGCATCGATCCCGGCGCCTTGTTTATCGGCTTTGCCCGGCGTTTTGCGACCTACAAACGCGCGACACTGATCTTTCACGATGAAGAACGACTGAAACAAATTCTGAATAACAACGATAAACCGGTAGTGATCTTCTTTGCCGGAAAAGCACATCCGGCGGACCGTCCCGGTCAGGAGCTGATCAGGCAGATCTATGAAATGTCCATGAAAGCCGAGTTTCTCGGAAAGATCATCCTTCTGGAGAATTATAACATGGCACTCGCCCGTTATCTGGTATCCGGCGTGGATATCTGGCTGAACAATCCCCGGCGCCCGCGGGAAGCCAGCGGCACATCCGGCCAGAAAGTCCCGATCAACGGCGGTATCAACTTCTCCGTCCTGGACGGGTGGTGGCGTGAGGGCTACAACGGCAAAAACGGCTGGTCCATCGGTGAAGAAAAAGAATATGAACATCTGGATATTCAGGACAGCGAGGATGCAAACAGTCTCTATTACACCCTGGAGAATTCCATTATCCCGGAATTTTTTGAACATGAGGATGCAAATTATCCGCCGGCATGGGTTAAACGCATGAAGGAATCCATGAAATCGGTCATTCCGGCTTTCAGTACCGCCCGTATGGTAAAAGATTACGTAAAAAAACGCTATATTCCCGCTCACGATTATTCAAAGAAGATCTGCGAGAACGATAATCGGGGAGCGGCTGAACTTGCCGAATGGAAAAGCAAGCTTCATGAGTCCTGGCATAAAATCTGGATCACCGAGGTCAATCCGGTTGATGAATTCACAAATGAGTTGAAGATCACATTGAATACCGATATTAATTTGGACGGACTTTCGCCCGATGACGTGATCGTGGAGGCGCTGCTGATACGCGAAGGTTTTGAAGATCAGCCGCCGGTGACCGTCACGGAGCTGAAAAAGCAAGAATCCGTAACCGGCGACCGTTATTATTATTCCGGAGATCTGCAGATACCCAAAGGCGGGAAGTACAAATACGGTATCCGGGTCCGCCCTGTTCATCCCCTTATGAAAAATCCCTTTGAGGCACGGCTGATCCGCTGGATGGAATTTTAAAAAAATACCGGATAACCGGAAATGGAAGAAGCCGTGATCCCCGGCCTTGCGGAAAGCGGGAATAATGCGGGAAATTTTTGTTTTTATTTTGCGGATTCTTCTTTAAAATACGTGGGATACATTCTTGGGAGGGAATATATGAAAAAACGTTATAACGGAACCGCTATCAAGACCATCACAGCGATCAACCGCTTTTTTCCGCATATTATGCCGAGAAGACCGGATTCGGTCGCCTTTGCAGATGTACGCATCGAAATGGATAATGCGGTAGCTTACCTGAAGAAGATCAACAAGGAGCGGCCGGAGGCGGACCGTATCAAGATCTTTGACCTTTATCTGGCGGCGATCCATCGTTTATTCCTGGAACGTCCGCGGCTTAACCGCTTTATTATCGGGCGCACCTATTATCAGCGGAATGAACATCTGTATTTTTTTGTTTCAAAACGCGAGATCAATGATGATGCGGAGGAACGCACGATCGGATTGAATCTCGGTCCCCGGGATGACCTGTTCAGCGTCCATCGGAAGACCCGCGCTGAGATCCTGAAATCGAAAACGGGAACGGATGATAAAAACGATGAAAAAGCCGTGGAAATTCTGATGAAATTTCCCCGCTGGATGGTCAAAGGGATTGCTTCCCTGATGCATCGCCTGGACCAGTCTAATCTCATGCCGAAAAGTCTAGCATCGACCGACAGTCTTCACGGTTCCGCCTACATTGCCAATCTCGGCAGTTTCGGCGTGACAAATCCACCTTATCATCATCTGTATGACTGGGGTGATACGTCCTTGTTTTTCTGTATCGGCACACTGATAAAAGAAGCTGTTGTCAATCAGGAGAGTGGTGAAATAGAGGTCAAAACGATCGTTCCCATGCGGGTTACGGTCGATGAACGTATTACCGATGGTGTCTATTTCAATAATTCCTTCGAGGTGTTTAACGATCTCTTCCAGCACCCGGAAAAACTGGAGCTTATCCCGGAAAATGCAAAGAACCCTTATCCGGGAGTGGAATTTAAAAAGAAGAAGAAAAAGAATAAGTAGAAGAAATAAGTTGTCCGGCAGCGGTGTTAAGAAGCAAGTGATTTTTCATAACAGCGTTTGCGGCTATAAGCAGTTTTCTCATTACGGCGACCCCGGCGACTTTTGGCAGACAATGATATCGAGGCATTGTCACCCTTACCCCCAATTTTAACCTGAACTCAAATAATTCGTATTATTTCCCGGGATATGCCCGCCTGGCTCGCAGTCAGACCGCTATTTTTCCGAATCTCCGTATCCGGAATGCCAGGGCCACAAGGCTAACGCCGAAGACGATGGCATAAATGCCGATCAGCCAGACCACCGCTACCGCGCCGGCGCCGGGATTGATCATGACCAGCACACCAAAAACCACTGACAGGATGCCGCCGAGGATGTACAGCCATTCCCCCCGGATCTCACGACGCAGCCGGATGGCGGAAACGATCTGCAGAACGCCCGCGGCAACAGCCCAGATCGCAATGTAAAAGACCAGGACCACAGCAGTGACACCGGGGACAACAAAGGTCAGGATCCCGATTCCGATTCCCAGCAGGCCCCCGATGACGGGCAGCCACCAATCCTCATACACCTTACGTCCGGCGATACCGCCCCAAAGACCCGTGATGCCCCAGAAAAGGACAAATACGCCAAAGAGGATGACCAGGGTGGCAAGCGAAATACCCGGAAGTACCCAGGCCAAAATGCCAAAAGCGATGGCGGCCAGTCCCTGAAGGAGATAAATCCACCAGTTTTTCATACAAAGTCCGGCGAAGCTCTGTTCCGTGTCGATCATTGTGCGCTCCTTTCGTTTTATTGCTGACAACCGGTCCCGGGAGCGGAATCCGCTCCCGGGATCACCGGCCTGTTACGCTTTATATTGCATTTATCCTAAAATTGCGACATAATGGGCACATTTTCAAGGGATTTATGGAAAGAAGTTTTCGTCCCGCTTGTGTTGTGATCTTTCTATCGTGAGATCTTGAGATCCTGTCCGCCGGCCGGCAGACAGAATGACAGGGAAAGGCGTCAGCCGTCCGTGGGGAAATAGTCCAGTGCATATTCCAGGATAGTATCAATACCCAGTGCTTCATCAACAGGATCGAGATCTCTGCGGATATCTACCGTAATTCCGTTCTCAATATGCTCCCCCTGCATATTGACGGCCTGGG
>JAWOEU010000023.1:0-5649 GCA_046482575.1 Fidelibacterota bacterium | reverse complement strand
CCAGCTTGAAGTTGATTTTGTGATCGAACGCAACGACGGCGCGATCGTGGCGGTAGAGGTAGAAGCGGCGGCAACGGTCCACGATCGGGATCTTGTTGGCCTCCGGCGAATCGCCGCGGCAACGGGAGATCTCTTCAGGATGGGGGTTGTTTTGTACTCCGCGGGAATTTCTTTCTTGTCTCACACATCTGTGCTCCTTTCTGTTTCTCATAATAATATAAGGCTTATCTGCGTGTCCACAAAAATATAGGAAGTCCAGGGACGAAGGAATGGAGGGACGAAGGGATGGAGGGACGAAGAGATGGAGGGACGAAGGGATGGAGGGACGAAGGGACAACTCTCCATGTTGTCATTCCGGCGGAATCCCCTGTGCAAATAAATACGGCTTCCCTTGACCTTTTTACCGCTCTTTTGTATTATGTCCTGATACAAATTTATATATAAGGATTACAACATGCTTTATCTGCGAAAAACGTTCATGTCCGTCGTTCCCGGGAGGTTGAAAGCCAGTATTATCATTCTGTGCATTTCCCTGCTTGCGTCTCTCTCTCACGCGAATGAAGAATGGAAACATCTCGTGGCGCCGTATGCGATCACGGATATCGAAGTCTGCGACAACGGTTACTGGTTCGCCACGGCCGAAAGCGGGGCGCTGCGCTATGACACGCAAATGCAACAATGGTACCGCTATAATAAGAATACCGGTCACATGAATCAAAATCACACGGTCAATGATATGAAAATCGTTTCGGAACGGGTGTGGTTTGCCACTAATTACGGGATGTATAGTTGTGATCCGGACGGACGCAATTGGGAACAGCATGTTCTGCCCGGCGGTATCTATGCCAACTGGGTACGGGGCCTGGACGGTTACGGCGATACGCTGTGGATTGCCGCTTTTACCGGATTGCATTCCTATTCCATATCCGGGTCCGCATTTTCGGCCCACGATATCGCATTGCCGGACAATTACCAAACGAGTTATACTTCCTGTATTGCCGCAGCCGATTCGGTGGTATGGATCGGAACGGATGACGGGGTCTTCCGCTACGATACGTCTCTGCCGGTAAGTGATCCGGCCTCGCGCAGCTATTACGGCAAGGGCAGCGGTTTTGACACCGCTTCGGATCTTGTGATGTGCAGGACCATCCGTATCACGCCCGGCGGAGTGTGGTTCGGACTTGATGAATATACGCCTTCGAATGCTCCGAATTACTGCCTGGGCGGACTCTTCCAAAAACGCGGCGATCAATGGAACGCCTATGATCGCAATACCGGTTTTCCGGCGGGAGGGGTTCATTTTATCCGCCAATACGGCCATAAGATCTACGCGGGACTTTTCCGCTATATCGACGGTGTGAATTTTGAAGGTGCGGGATTGCTCGAGATCGATCTGCAGGACAGCAGTCACAGTATTCTGTTTTCCGGGGAGAATTACCCGGGTACGGATGATGTCCGGGCCTTTTACTGTGAAAACGGGGATACGCTTCTGGGTACGGAAACGGGATTGTACACAAATGCCGCCGGTCTTAGGGAAATGAAACCTTATAAGGCGCCGGAAGGATTTTCTGTGAGAAATATCGGGAATGCGATGGTGGAGGTCCGTATTGATACGGTTCGTTTGGCGAACGCCTATCAACTGAATTATTCCACTGACAATATTTCCTATAACGACAGTCTCGTACTTGATTCTCCCTGTGATACCGTGACTTGTTTCACGCCCGGAGAAAAATATTTTTTTCGTGTAGCCGCTATGAACGCTTCCGGAAGAGGGCCGTTCTGTTCCGATATACTGGGGTGCACGGTTTCCGAAGATCGTAATCCCTTTCTGATCGTACAGGCCTTTCAAAAAACAACGATAGAAAACCAATATGACCATGTCGTTAGTCACGGCAATGATCTCTTCTCCCATAACACGGGATATGATGCCGCCTCCGTTTTTGCCGTCAGAAATGGAAGTGTATCTTTTGAAGACTATGAAGCGGTGGACTGGATAGGGGGCCTGGACCAGGAAAGCCTGGATGAGGTCACGATGCCCCTGATCGCCGCTTACCTGGAAAACGGCGGAAAACTCTTTATCTCGGGATCGTATATTCAGGAGGATCTCTACGGCAGTTCCGCCGGCCGGTCCTTCAATAAGAATTATCTGAAAGCGGAGGTAAAGAAACTGGATACGGACCGTTTCCGGGTTCAGCCCCTGCACGGCGGGATCTTCGAGGGACTGGAGGTGATCGCTTTCGGGGACGGGGAGGAGGCTGCATATACCGTTTATCGTCCCGATGGATTTCATCCCCGGGACGGGGCGGAGAGCAGCTTGTTCTACAGCGGAGCGGACAGTTCGGTCTGTGGTTCAGCAGCCCTGCATTACCGGGGTTCTTTCGCTGATGCGGAGCGGCAGGGGGCACTGGTCTATCTCGGCTTTCCTTTTGAGACCGTATATCCGGACTCCCTGAGGAATGCCATGATGGGATGTATCCTGGATTATTTCGATTTTGATGTGCAGCTGACGTCCGTAAAGGCGTCCCGGCCCGTCACGGATTTCCGGCTGGAACAGAACTACCCGAATCCTTTCAACGGGGAAACGCGAATACGGTTCAGTATACATGCGCCCGGACCCGTAAACGTTTCCGTCTATACGGTGTCCGGACAAAAAGCGGCGGATCTGACGGACAGGCATTATGATGCCGGAACACACACCCTTCATTTCCGGGCGGGATCCCTGCCTTCCGGGATATACCTCTGCCGCCTGCAGGCCGGCGGGAGGACGCAAACAAGAAAAATGCTGCTTCTGCGCTAGGGTTTTACTGTGAAACTGCGGACGCGATCGATATCATGCGGCGGAGATTCGGTATCCAACGATTTCAAAGCGGCTGAAGCTTCGAACGTATCCGGCCTGTGTCAATACATGAACATCTCGAAGAGTTCGTTCTCTTCGGCGCGATAGTACCAGTAGTCGCCCTGTTCCTCATCCGGCTCCACCCCGATGCCCTCGTAGTACATGTTGGCCAGTTCATATTGTGCGTTGACATGCTCCTGTTCGGCGCATTTCTTCATCCAGGCAAAGGCCTTTTTTGCATCTTCCTGGGTCCCTTCGCCGTTCAGGTACATCATGGCGGTCTTATACTGAGCCTCTTGATGTCCCTTTTCCGCCGCCTTTGTAAAAAACCGCAAGGCTTCGGCATTATTCGCTTCTTCCGTAAGTCCTTTGTACAGGATAAGGGCGAGGTCATACATTGCGTCGGTATGACCTGCGGCGGCGGCTTTCCGGAACCATACGGCTGCCGTTTCCGGATTGTATTCTGCGCCGTAACCCTTGTTGCAGAGATAGCCAAGACGGTATTGCGCCTGCGTATGGCCCGCATCTGCGGCTTTCCGGTACCATTTTGCCGCTTCTTCACTGTCCATGTCGACGCCGTCGCCTTCATCGTATTTCCGTCCGAGCTCGTAGCAGCCCTCCGGATCGTTTTCCGGCACCGCCCGGCTTGCGGGGGGACTGCCCTGCGCAAAGAGCTGAACCATGCACAGAATACAGGTAAGAACGGTCTTGATGCTTCCTGATAACATATGTACCTCCCTGTGATGTGTCTATAATTTCACTGAATGACATATCCGTCGGCTGCTCAGCGCCGCCGGAATAAGGCACTTTCGTACTGAAATGCTCACTTCAGTCCTTATCGTATTATATTGTAGATTAATAATGAAAAATATAACGATACCGGCCGAAAGGCAAGAAAATAATTTCAGGTACCGGGACGTGCAGGATGACGCGTTGGGATTGAACATCCTGAACACCACAAACCGTTATCCTGAACTTGCCTGTCCCGCGAAACTTTAGTGAAGCGGGAATTCAGGATCCCCAAAATCTGTACCTGCGTGTCATCCTGAACTGGATTCAGGATCCCCAATATTTGATAACCAACCTTTCATGTTGAAATGTTGAACCGTTGAAGCGGTGAACGGAAGAGGTTAAGACGTGGAGTTGTCGAGTTGTCGAGTTGAATTGGGTCTCCGGAGTCCGATGTGGGGAAGGGTGCAGGAGAGAGAATAAGAATGAGAATAAGAATAAGAATAAGATGTCTAGTTGTCGAGACGAATGTACCCTCAGAACATAGGTAACACTTTTTGGTTAAAAGTTCCAGTAAAAAGTGTAAATTCACTCATGATTTATTCCTGTTTGTAATGATCTTTGATTTGGTAAAAATTGTTTGATTTCCCGGTCGATATCTCCGAGATATTGATCGCAAAAGTACACCGAGATCATATTGTCTTCCTGTTCCTGCAGTCCGACAAGATATCCGGATAATGTGTTAGAGATCATGAAGATATCTCCCTGATATCTGACCAGGCCGTGCTGGTTGACTTTTCGTACCACAAGTTCATCCGGATAGATAATATCTTTAGAAGGTTGTTGATATATTCTTTCTGATTTTCTATACAGCTCAGCAGGAAACATCATGTTGAGAGATTCGTGGGGACGTTGTTCGTTGTATTCATATTGAAACGTGCGTAAAGCGGCTGAATATTCCTTTAGAGATAAGCGGGGACCATTTTGAACAATGCGTTTCAGATCCCGGTGCATGCGCTCGTGCTTGCCGTTCTTAGAGGGTTTGGCCGGCGGGATCCGATGGATGCCGATCCCCAGGCTCATCAGCCAGTTGCTCAGGCGGGTCATGCCGCGCGGGGAGCTGCCGTGTGCAAAGGGTGCGCCGTTGTCACTTTTTATGACCTTCGGTAATCCGAAATCTTTAAACAGCCTGATGAATACGGCTTTTACATGCTCGGTATCTCCTTTTCCTATCGGCAGACAGTAGAGGATATAACGCGTATATTGATCCACTACCGTAAAGGGCTCGCATTTGTTACCTCCCCGGCCGTGCCAGTGACCTTTAAAATCGATAGTCCAGATATCATTGGGGGCAGCTGCTTCCAAGATCTGATCCTTATGCATCAATGTCTGTATTTTCCTTCTTCTGCGCTTTTGCGTATATCCCGCTTTGTTAAAAATACGTTCTACACTGGATAAGGAAATACTTTTCTCATGCGCTCTGTTATATAAGACATGAATCTTCTTTGGACCATAATCAAGAAAACGGTTTTTTAACTTTATAACAGCGCATATCTCCTCTTCGCATAACGCTTTTGCATGGGAGTTCGGGCGGCGTGACATGTCTATCAGGGCAGGATAACCGCCCTCATAAAATCGATTACGCCATTTATAACCGGTTTTTGTGCTGATCTGGTAACATTCGCATAAGCTCGTAAAACTCATCTTGTCCTCCAGGTAATCATCGACAAATGCTCTTCGTACATCCACAACATTTTGCTCCTTCCACGGCATAAAATCTGTCTCCTTGTTTTATGCCGAAATTTGCAAAAGTGTTACCCATGTTTTGAAGGGCTTTCGTTACCTATGTTTTGAAGTCGTACCCTCCGGAGTCCGATGTGGGGAAGGGTGCAGGAGAGAGAATAAGAATGAGAATAAGAATAAGAATGAGAATGAGAATAAGAATGAGAATGAGAATAAGACGTCGAGTTGTTGCTTGATCTTCGAAGCTTGACGAAGTTAAGAGCGTAGGAGAGAGTCGTCCAGTTATCGAGTTGAAAATCCAACTCAAACCGTACGACAGTTCGACACCTCGACATCCTAAC
>JAWOEU010000012.1:0-32124 GCA_046482575.1 Fidelibacterota bacterium | reverse complement strand
GCAAGGGACTCCTTCCTTCGCTGAACGGTAAAGCAATGGCAGGATTTAGTATTCTTCCCGTAACCGCCCTGGCGACACTCGTTACGATGATCGTTTTGATCAGCATACTCGGCTGGTGGAAATATGCCAAACATTCGACCGTATTCGGAATGAGCATACCGCATCCGACAAAATGGACGGTTCTTTCCGGTATTTTTACCTCACTAATCATTGGTACGACAACACTTGCTTATACTTTTGAAGGCCTGAGTATCGTTTTTGCAATGCTTTTGATGCGCGGCGGTGTTTTGATCATCGGACCTATTGTCGATGCAATCACGAAACGCCGTACACGCTGGTTCTCCTGGGCAGGACTTGTCGGTGCTCTCACCGCTCTTCTAATTAATCTGTCGGATGCTCAGGGTTACAGGATTCCTCTTCTCGCCGGTATCGTTATTTTGGTCTATCTTTTCAGCTACTTTATGCGTTTCCAGTTCATGACCCGTAATGCCAAAAGTGAAAATAAAGAAGTAAATTTACGGTACTTTGTGGAAGAAACTATGGTTTCAACACCCGTATTTGTTATTCTGCTGGGTGTTTTTGCCCTCTTCAGGGGCGAGATCGGTGCCGATGTGCGGCTCGGTTGGACGATGCACTGGGGAGAACCTTATCTCTGGATGCTGATCCTTATCGGAATTTTTTCCCAGGGAACCGGCTTTTTCGGCACATTGGTATTTCTGGATAAAAACGAGAACACCTACTGTATCCCGGTCAACCGTTCTTCCAGTATTCTTGCCGGTGTGATCGCTTCTTCTTTGCTGGCGTTGTTCCCGGGTCAGAGCATTCCTCCTCTTTCTCAATTTATCGGTGCCGGTATCATCATTATTTCAATTCTTTTCCTGACGATCCCGCCATTGATGCAGAAAAAGAAAAAACTGGAAGGATGATATATAAAAAGGCAGGTCTTCCTGCCTTTTTCCATTATTGCGAAACTTCTCCGAATTTGATATGTTATTTTAACAGTGAAATAAATTAGAACCGTTATAGTAATGAAATACGTATTGCGAAAGTTAAAACGTAAAAAAACCGGACTTGCCCTCGGAGGAGGCGGTGCCCTTGGTCTTGCACATGTGGGAGTACTGAAAGCACTCGAAGAATATAATATTTATCCTTCGGTGATAAGCGGAAACAGTGCCGGTGCACTGGTCGGCGGGTTATATGTCTCGGGAAAATCAGTACAGGAGCTTATTGATCTCTCCCAGGAGCTCGGCACCAATATGCTTGATAAGATCAGAATGCCATTAAAAGGCGGTTTGATAAAAAGCCGGCGTATTCACGAGACACTGCTGGATATTCTTGGAGATAAAAAACTCGAGGATTGTGATATTCCTTTTTATGCCGCTACCGTTGATCTGAACAGCGGAATTTCTTACTATATTAACCGCGGCCGTATTGCAGACGCAATATTTGCAAGTATTTGTGTTCCCGGTGTTTTTCAGCCATTTCAGGCAAACGGGCTTCACCTTGTTGACGGCGGCGTGCGTGACACCATTCCCCTTCGTGCATTAAAATCCCATCGCTTAACTTTGCGTATCGGGGTCGGTATACTGAAAGCTTCGTTAAAAGACACTTCTCCCGAATATCTCGACATTTCTCCCGATGCAAAAAACGAAGCCAATACTGAAGTTCCCGGCGGGATGCTGAAGATACTCTCCCGTTCCATGGCTATTATGTCGACAGAATCAGCATTCAGAGAATTCAGCGCGAGAAAGCCCGATCTTGCGATATATATAGACCTTGGTGAAAAAATGCGGGTATGGGAATTCAATCATCATGAAACGGCAATAACGTCCGGCTATGAACAGGCACGTTCACAACTGGAAATTTTCTTTGGAAAATAAGTCCTTGTTTTATAGTTTGGTATGGGGTATATGTTTTTTTGATTTTGAAGTTTTTTTACACACAGAGCAGGGATACTTATGAAAATTACGTCATTAGACGGAAAGCGCTTCCGGCTTGCTGTTATCGCAGCGGCAAAAAGTTTAATACACAACGAAGATTATCTTAATAAAATCAATATTTTTCCCGTACCCGATGCAGATACCGGTACAAATATGGCTGCAACGCTTCATGCCATTGTGACGTCCCTGCGGGCCAACACCGATCTTGCGCTTTCCGAAATGAGTCAGCATGTTTCCGATACGGCACTTGACAGTGCGCGGGGTAATTCAGGCTCCATCCTCGCCCAGTTTTTTTACGGACTTGCCACAGAGCTGGGGAAAAAGCATGCGGTTAATACCAGGGAATTCGCAAAAGCCGCTGTTAATGCAAGTAATAATGCATATCAGGCGATGGCCGAACCCCGCGAAGGCACGATTCTGAGTGTGATCCGCGTATGGGGAGAAGTCTGGGCGGAAAAGTCCAGGACCCATGACGATTTTATCTACATTCTTCATTATGCCTTGAAGGCATGTAAGGCAGAACTTGCGAAATCTCCCGCAAAATTAAAACTCGAAGTAAAAATGAAATATGTTGATTCCGGCGGACTTGGTTTTGTCAATATGCTGGAAGGTATTGAAGCCTTTATTGAAAGTCCCAATATCAGACAATTACTTGAAGGTCTCAAGGAACGCCTTACACCGCTTGCCAGCAGTCACGACGTCGCGTATGATCCCGATGTCAAATACCGTTTTTGTACGGAGTGTATTGTGGACGGAAGAGCTTTTGATCGTGACCATCTCCGCGAGCTTTTGCTTCCCCTGGGAAATTCGCTGATCCTGGCGGGAAGTAAACAGCGTCTGAAACTACACATTCACACCAATGCACCCGAAACGGTGTTCACTATTCTGGACCGTTACGGCAATGTGCGCCGCAAAAAAGTTGATGACATGAAAAAACAGGTTTCTCAGCGTAATCAACGGAAACAAGAGATCGCACTCGTTGTTGACAGCGCCTCGGATATTTCCGACGATATTGCCGAAAAATTTAATATTAACGTCATACCTCTCCGTATCAATTTTAATGAGAAACAGTTTATTGACGGTGTCACGATGGACAATAATATGTTTTACGAACGTATGAGAAACGGGAACGTGATCCCCAAGACCTCTCAGCCTGCACCCCGGGATGCTGAAAATATCTACCGCTTTCTTCTGAGCCATTACAAGCATATTATATCGCTGCATGTAACCGGCAAACTGAGCGGAACTTTTCAGACCGCCGTATCGGCGGCGGCCAGAGTTGATGCGAATCGCATATCCGTTGTTGATACAGCTTCCGGAAGTATAGCTCAGCAGATCATGGCCATTAAAGCGGCGCGTATGATCGCGCAGGGTAACACTGTCCGGGAAATACTGGATTTCCTTGCTTCTCTTCGCGGAAAGTTTAAAATACTTATTCTTTTCGAAACCATAAAATACGCCGTAAAAGGAGGCCGGGTAAAAGCGTATCAGGGGAATCTTCTCCGCTTATTCGGACTGGTCCCGCTTGTGGGTTTCACAGAAGAAGGAGAAACATGTAAAGAAGGGATAATACCGAAAGGCAAGCGAGGCTGGAAAAAAGCAATACGCACTTTTCAGGATTTTTTCTATCCGGATACACCGGATGAGATTGGAATTATTCATGCAAATTGTCCCGGGAAAGTAAAAGTATTTGAAAAAATGCTGCGCACCCGTTATCCGGACGCAACATATTATCACGGTGAATTCGGCCCGGTTATCGGCACTTATGCGGGTCCCGGAGCAATGGCATTTGTCGGATTTTCAAATGCACAGATACCGCTGCCTCCACAGCAGGATGATAATACCACACTTAATAAAATTATTGAACGTTTACCGCTGCCGGCCGGGAAAACCGGTCTGCCGGCAGTAAAAAAATAAAAACAGGGAGAGAATACTATGCTTTTTACTGACATACTTGTTTTTTTATCCGCTTATATTATAGGCTCAATCCCCACAGCATGGATCGTCGGCAAGATGTTCGGAGGAAAAGATTATGACATACGCGAACACGGAAGCGGTAATGTGGGTGCCGCCAATGCCACTCGCAATCTGGGATGGAAAGCAGGGGCACTTACGTTTATTGTTGATTCATTCAAAGGTTTTGCCGTAATCTTTTGGCTTCCGGCGCTTATTGTGACTTCATCATTAAGTTTCGAAACCACCCGTGTCCTTCTCGCCGTTCTCGTCCTGATCGGCCACAGCTACCCGGTGTTTATTCTTTTCCGCGGCGGTAAGGGCGTTGCTACTACTGCAGGGATCATTTTTGCTTTCCGCTGGGAAGTGGGTCTGGTGTGTATGGCCATTTTTATTATTGTTGTTCTACTCTCCCGGCAATCCGGGATCGGCTCAATATTTGCTACTTTCTTTTTTCCTGTTTCAAATCTTTTCATGCTTTTTGTGCTGAATATTTCAATCTCACCGCAAATGCTCTGGTTCAGTATCGCGCTTCCGTTCTTTATTCTCTTTACTCACCGGGAAAACATTAAGAAGATCCTCCGCGGAGAGAACAAAAAGGATTTTTAATGCAAGGCGTTGTTGCGGGAATTATTGAAATAGACGGTTTTTTTCTGCTTTGCCGGCGTCATGAAAAATCCGCCCGTTTCCCGCTGAAATGGGAATTCCCGGGCGGGAAGATCGAAAAGAACGAAACACCCGCTGAAGCGCTGGCACGGGAATTAAAGGAAGAACTGGGTATTAAGATAAAAAGATCAGAGCTACTGACAGATTACCGGTTCCGGTATAAAAATGAACCGGAGATACATCTGTATTTTTTCAGAATATGGGATTTTGAAAAGACCGTCCAAAACCGTCTGTTTGATATGATCGCCTGGGTGGCCTTGAATGATCTGCACCGCTACGATATTCTTGACGGGGACCGGAAGCTGCTCAACATTCTTCAGAACAAGACAGATATCTCACACGAATGACCGTCGTAAATGCATTGGCGGTATAGGGAAGATATAGGGGGGTGAACTATCTTACCGGACTTATTTTTCCTTTATAGAAACGAATAATTCGCACCCCGCTGCTGCTGCGCGGATGCTCCGGTTTAAAATGGATATGTCTGATAATGCCGTGTACGCCTTCCAGCGATTTTAACGCTTCACAGATATTCTCGGGAGAATAGGAATCCCGGTCAATAATATTCATCAAAAGGTCCATACTTTCGTATCCGTAAATATGGATACGGTTGGCCTGCTGTCCGGTTTTATCCTGAAAATTCTTTGCAAAACGTCTAAGCTGAATATCCCTGGAATCCCAGTAGTAATCACTGGCGATCAGCATACTGTCAATATTGGAACGGTAGCGGTTCAGGATACTGGTATGATACCAATTCCCGTCCCCGAGTAAAAGAGCGTCAAAGCGATGTTTTGCCCATTGAGGAGCAATATATTTAATATGGCTCAGCGGGACGGGCATATAGACAGCATCTATACCATATTCCTCCCGGGGGAAAATATAAGGAAATAGATCGGGGTCCGTTTCTGAAAGCAGCCAGATAGCGGAAACTGAGTCCATATTCGTCAGCTCCGCTCTCAGAGAATCCACCAGTTCCCTGTCTATGTACGGCTTTAGTTTCACACTGTCCGGTATAAGTGGTGAAAAGTGAAATTCCCCGATGTATTGAGAATCTATTTTCACCGTCTCGATCTCAGCCAGCAAAGTATCCAGCCATTGGGGACCTGCTTCCTTTTGCATTGCTTCCAATAAAATGCAGAGACTATCGGTGATCACGGTGTTATACTTTTCTTCAAGTGTGATCTTACCGGAAAGCCATTTGTCTGCGTGCTCGCGAAATCTCTGCAGAAGTGTATCCGAAATAACCGTTTCTCTGTTTTCCACCGCCTTTAAAACGCTTTCAAAGCTTATGGAATCACCCGGCCACATATCTTCAAGCAGGAATACGGTATCAGGTGTTTCCGTTGCAACCGTATCTTCATAAGATATTGCATACAGAGAATCCATTTTCTGCGGGTCATATTCCAGTGTGTCATTCATCACACTGTCAATAACACTTTCTTTTTTTGCCGCAGCGGTATCACTTTCGAATAAACCGGCCTCTTGCGCTTCATAATATCCGTCAAGATAAGAAAAATACGGGGGAAGATATTCGGCAGTTTCTTTCAGGTCCTCAAGCTTATCATTGATATCTGAGGGGGTTCCGCTATACCAAACATTACTTATGACCCGGCCGCCGTTTTTTTCAACGCTCCTCTTAAATGCATCGGAAATATCTATTCCATATTCGCTTGTCGGGGCAACGACAGCGAAACGTTCGTGTCCCAGGGAGTCACCGGAAAAATCCGCCAGTGCACGGGCACGCTGCTGTTGCTCGGGATTAAGCTGAAAAATATTTTTACCCATATCAACAAGATTGTCCGCAGTTGCGGTAGGCGTGATCATGGGTACACCGGAATATTCACAAATCGGCGCCATGGCTATCGCCGTTTCGCTGTTCAGGGGACCTAAAACCGCCGTTATGTTTTGTATTTCCAGAGTTTCTTTCAGTGCCGTTAATCCGGGCCTTATTTCACTCTTTGTATCAACAATAATCAAATTTACCCGGATCTTATTTTCATTGCGTGCGGACTCATAAGCATATTTGATGCCGTCCAGCAGCTGATTGCCCGTTTTCGATAACTTCCCCGTAAGCGGGAGGACCACGGCTATATTCACTTCCGTATCACCGGCATCTTTGGTTTTATTGAGATACGTTGTAATGTCTTTATACTTCCGCACCAGATATTCTGTATATAATTCACTTTTTACATCCCTAAGTAAACGTTCTGCGCGTGAATGATCTCCTGCAATACTATACCGGTGCGCCAGCAGAAGTTTGAAAAAACTCAGGGGCTCCCGGGCAATAACAAGAGGCAGTATCATCTCAAGGTCCCGGGGAGATAAATAATAGCGGGAAAGGTCTTCACAGAATGCCATTACTTCTTTTTTCAGATCTTCATCTGTACTAATGGAAAGTACCTGTTTTGCAGAAAGCATTGCCGGCGAATATTTTTGCATTTTCACAAGAGCTTTTGCTCTTTCAAAAAGTACGTCGGGAAAATAACGGCTATCGGGAAAGTTTTGTTCAAAAATACGGCTGTCTGAGACAAGCTGCTCATAATTCTTCAGCTCATATTCAGATTTTATTATCATAAAAAGTGAAAGTGAAGCATAGACATTCTCATCCTCAGGTTTCGAATCGTAAGCGTCACGAAATGTATTAAGCGCCTTTTCATAAGCACCGCGCTTATATTCCTTAATACCACGATCGACATCGGCGCGGCTTGCTCCTGAAAGGGGAACACCGATGATCATCAGGAAAAAAATGCCAATTATTACCGCAATTTTACTTTTACTGCCGATCAGTGAACTCCAGATCTTTTATTTCTTTGATCCTGTTGTATGCCGTCAGATTAAATTGTACCGGCGTCACGGAAATATAATTACTTTTCAACACCGTGTCATCTATTGTCTGTGATTCTTCTGTCATTTTTTTTATACCTGTCATCCAGTAATAGGTTCTTCCTTTGGGATCAGTGCGTTTATCGAATTTTTCCTGCCAGTGCGCCATGCCCTGTTCAGTGATCTTCACACCGCTGATCTCACCGGCGGCGGCGACATTGGGTACATTAACATTTAAAAGCAGTTCGCGGGGAAAACCTTTATCACGCATTTTTGCGACAGCATGATAAATAAAAGCCGCTGCGGGTTCCCAGTTCGGACCGGTATAGGTATTCAGGCTTATGGCGATACCGGGAATGCCGTGAAATACCGCTTCCGCTGCCGCACCGACCGTTCCGGAATATATAACATTCAATCCGGTATTACCGCCAAGATTGATGCCGGAGATCACGAGATCGGGAGCCGTATCCATCAGTTCACTCAATGCCAGCTTCACACAGTCAGCCGGCGTCCCGGAAACCGAAATCCCCTCGAATACGGTATTCTTGTATTTTTTTATGGGAATAGGTTTATCAAGTGTTATTCCATGGCTGATCGCACTGCGCTCACCGCTGGGAGCAATAACCGTAATTTTTCCAAGCCCGTTAACGGCATTATACAAAGCAGAAAGCCCCGGAGCATCTATGCCGTCATCATTTACCAATAGTATTTTCATGATATCACCTGCGGTCGCATGTAATGCATATTCTGTTCATTATTTGTTGTTTACGTTTTTTCAGAAGCGGAAACCCATTCTTTTGGTTTATAGTTCATCCCGTATTCAAGCGCCAGACTATCATAATCCGTCACCGCTTCACCGGACATATATTGTACATAATAATTACCGATCACTGAAGGCAAAATTGGTTTTTTTATTAATGCGATTCCCGGAATATCAATATCTGTATTGGAAATGATCTGCCTGCATTCCGGATACCATATGGCTAGATCCTCCACTTTTCCGTAACGGATGTTCACCGAATCGACCGGCTCCCTGAGCTCCGCCGCATATATATTATCCCGGTGCGAATGAATGACCCAGACCGGTTTTTTCCCGGGAACGGCTTCTTCCCGGTTTCCTGCTATAAAAGCTTTCATACTGTTCACGGCCGCCAGCGGAATACGGTGCGGATACACCAGTCCCTTCGCAAAGCTCATACCGATACGCAACCCGGTAAATGAGCCCGGACCGGCGGAGACGGCGACGGCATCCAGTTTTTGGATCCGTATCTTCTGTTCTTCAAGCAGATCACGTACGATCCCGGCCAGTTTTTCCGCATGCACGCGCGCCTGCCCCAGATAGTTCTCAGAAATACATTCTCCGCCGCTATGAAGTGAGGCGCCGCATATCAGTGATGAGGTTTCAATTGCCAATATCATTTATAACTCCAGATCTCTCGGGGAATATATTGTAATATGTCTTTTGTTCTTCCCCCTGTATTCCATATAAAGTTCTATACTGCCGGCAGGAATATGCTCTGCAATACGTTCCGGCCATTCGATCAATATTACTCCGCCCGCACTCAGATACTCTTCAAAACCCAGCATAATGATCTCATCGGGATGCTGCAGGCGATAGCAGTCGATATGAAAGACCGGTAGATCGCCTTTATATTCGTTGATCAGGGTAAAAGTGGGGGAAGTTGCCGGCTGATCCGCGTGGTAATAGATGTTCACACCTTTAACAAATGTTGTTTTTCCGGCGGCAAGATCTCCGTACAGAGCAAGGACATCATCCGGTTTCAGCCGGGAAGCGATTTGTTTCCCCAGATCTATGGTTTTTTCCGTTGATCCGCTTTCAAACGAATATTTGCTTTTTTTCATACTTTCGGTCTCAGGGTCGCAACCGGAAGGATCATCTCATCCATTGAGATCCCCCCGTGCTGAAATGTACCGGGATAGATCTTTTCATATTTCTTCATATTGTTAGGATAAAGAAAAAAGTAATCATCTTTTGCAAAGATATACGTTGCCGTCAGATGGGTCTGGGGAAGCCTGTAATCTGCTGCATTCTTCACGAATACGGCCGTTTTCCCGGAAACGACCAGATTACGTCCTGTTTTATACCGGAGACTGTCCGTGGAATGGCGGTCCGCTTTTACCACCGTGCCGCGGTTCACACGCAGACTACCGTGGTCGGAAGTAATAACCACATGAAAACCCGCATCTCCCGCCTGCTCGATAATGCGGCGCAGATAAGAACCCTCCATCCAGTTGCGTACTACTTTCCGGTATCCGGCCTCATCCGGAACGATCTCCTGGAGCACATTGGACGCTGAGCGTTTGTGAGCAAGAATATCAACAAAATTTGCCACCAGTATAATAAAGTCGTTATTCTGTATATCGGAAAAGCGGTTGGCAAGATTATCGCCGTATCTTGATTCAACAATCTTGTGAAAAGAATGTCCGTTTTTCAAATGCAGGTTTTCTTTTCTCAGATAATCGCCGACAAGCTGGCTTTCATAGCGGTTCATGCTTTCTTCACTGTCCGGGTTTGAATAGAGATCGGGATATTTCACATTGATCGCATCCGGAAACATTCCGGAAAAAATTGCATTCCGGCTGTAGGGAGTCGCTGTGGGCAGGATGCTTAGATGCGCCTTCAGCTGACTGTCAAACTGCTGGTAGAAAAGAGGGGCTACCGTAAGCCACTGATCATAGCGCAAGCAGTCAATAAGAACAAGCAGCGTCTTTCTCCCTTTTTTCAGAAGGGGTTTGACAAAATGATCCATGACACCGGGAGACATCGGTATTTCGGGGGGTACTTCCTTTACCCAGCGATGATATTTTTTTTCCACAAGACGCTGGAATTCTTTATTTGCTTCTTCCTGCAATTCATGCAAAAAATGTTCAAGATCATACTGAATATTCTTGCCGAATTCGATCTGCCAGTATGCAAGTCGGTCATGAATAGTTGCCCATTCCTTCAGCGAAGATATCCCCTCAAAAATCCGGGTGGTCATTTCCCGGTAAAAATCCATGAAATCCCTGCCGCGCACATCGCGTGATATATGAGCAATATCCAAATTTTTTTTCAGGCTCAAAAGCACCTGGGAGGGATTGATGGGCTTTGTAAGATAATCGGAGATCTCCTTGCCGATGGCATCTTCCATCAAAGATTCTTCCTCATTCTTTGTGATCATGATCACGGGCATGCCCGGACGCAGCTGCCGTATCTTCTCAAGTACGGCAAGTCCGTCCAGTCCCGCCATCATTTCATCCAGCAATGCAGCGGCAATGTATTCCCGCTTTATGATATCAAGGGCATCCACACCATTGGTGGCAGTCTTTACTTCATAGCCTTTTTCTTCAAGGAACATGATATGCGGGCGCAGAAGATGGATCTCGTCATCCACCCATAATATTGTACGTTTATTTGTGTTTTCTGACATGGGGCTAATTTAATCCTAATTTTCAGGTATACAAAGCGATTTGCGGTCAATAATTATATTATTGAGATAACGGTGTCAATGTTCCGCTTTTTAAAAGTAAAAGTACTTTCTTTTTTATTGACCGGGATTTTATGAATTATCTTTATGATATCTTTTCTTTTTATTCTAATTTACACTGTGATATTTCATAATTGCGTAGGATTTTTCAATATCAATAATCACCGGGAAATAGTAAAATACAAAATGAATAATATATGGACCGGTAACTCTTCATTGTCATTTTTTCATATCCGGGAGGATAGCAAACATGGACCTGGTAAAGAAAAGTAAAGAAAAATTTGATAAGGGTGAGCGAATAGTAGCTCCCCTGCTTGGCTTTCCCGCGGTAAAGGCTGCGGGAACCACCATTAAACTTGCCCAGCAGAATGCGGGTGAACACATGAAGGTAATGCGCAGGATCCGGAAGTTCTGGGAACCCGATGTGATCTTTACGCTCATGGATCTTTCCGTAGAAGCGAATGCGCTGGGCAGGAAAACGAATTTCCCTGTTGACGAAGCCGCAACGGTCATTAATTTTGACTATGATAAAAAGCGGGATCTTCCGCTTTTCAAGAATATTGATATCCTTGACGATGCACGTCTGCAATCCTATGTTGAAACTCAGCGGCGGATGAAAAAAGAATTTCCCGGCAATATTCTGAGAGGTGCATATGTAACCGGTCCTTATACACTGGCAGGCCTGATCATTGGAGCGGAAAATGCCGCAATGCAAAGCATGACGGAAGGAAAAGATTTTCATGAACTCTGCAAGGTCTGTTGTGACAAAATCCTTGATTACACACGTCTGCTTATCGAAGCCGGGGCTCAGCTTATCGCGGTCCTTGATCCCAGCGCAATGATGCTGAATCCCGACAAGTTCAGAGAGTTTTCCATCGGCTATGTAAAACCCATTATTAATCTTTGCCATGAGCATGATGCCGGTCTGATCCTGCATGTCTGCGGGGATACCGGGCATCTTCTTGAGGAAATGAATAATTCCGGAGCAGACGCGTTAAGCCTGGACGCGGATGTGAATTTTAAAAAAGCCGCGGAGATCATTGATGAGAACATGCTTCTGATCGGAAATCTTTGCCCCACCGGAAAGATCATGACAGCCTCCCCGCACGACGTCCAGACAGAAGTTGAAGAGCTGCTCGGGGCGATGCGTGATGTACCGAATTATATTCTCAGCACCGGTTGTGACCTTCCCTCTGAAGTCCCTGAAAAGAATGTCTCTGCCTTTATGAAAACGGCACGAAAAAAAGCTGATAACTGAACATATATGTAAATAACCGGTATTGCGATCGAGCGCAACGTTAATTTCAGCATGAACAGGCAGGACAACAGGTGCCATTCTTATAATTTTTATTTGTTCCTATTTACCTGACATATACATCGTTTCCCAGACCCATATTCACGGCGTATATTTCCTGAAAATCTTCGCGGCCGGCCATTTCGATATGTTCGGCTGCACATGCGATTTTTTGTATCTGCTTCGAATATTTTTTATTTTTGAGGATCATCTCACAGCCACTGAGGCTCCCGTTGCCGAGATAAACAAATCTCTCTTTGTTCAGAGTGGGGAAAAGTCCCAGTTCCATACCGGCTTCGGGACGGATGTAGTGACCGAATGCTCCGGAAAGCACGAAGTGGTCGAGCTCTTCAGGCCGTATCCCGGCGTGCGAGAAAAGCATTTTCCAGGATGCTGCGATGGCAGCCTTGGCCATTTGAAAAGCACGTATATCTCCGGGACACAGATATATACCGTCGCTGAGACGAAAGCCCTTTTCGGAAAGGGGGAAAAGAGAATTTTCTGCAAACCTGCCTTCCGGAAGAATAATACCCTTGGACCATAAAAGATGGATGATATGTATAAGACCGCTTCCGCAGATCCCTTTTGCTTTTTTATTGTCTACTGTCAATGGTAAAAAGGTTTTTTCGCTGCTGAAGACAAGATCAGTGATTGCTCCGGATTCCGCTTGCATACCATGCTCAATGCCTGCCCCTTCCATTACCGGTCCGGCGGGTGCGGAAGCGGCTATTACCCCATCCGGTGTCTGCAGAACCAACTCACAGTTCGTTCCGATATCCATTAGCAGCATCTTGCTGTTGGCGGGAAATAGTTTACGGGCGGTCAGAAGATCGGCGGAAACATCCCCGCCGATAAAACTTCCTATGGCCGGCAATACCGTAACTTGTGCTCCGGGATGAATATCAAGGCCGTATTTCTGAGCCGGAAGTATCTGCATATCCGTAAAAGCCGCTTTATAAGGAGCCCTTATAAGCTTATCCAATGGGAATCCCGTAAAAATGTGACTCATTACTGCATTCCCCGCCAGCACGATCTGATATATATTCTTCGTATCTTTTGCCAAGATCTCGAGGAGTTCATTTATTTTTTTAACGGCCGCCTGCTGCATATCCGCTAATATATTCACGGAACCTGCGGCGGCGGTTGCTCGGCTGATAATATCGGCGCCATGGACCGACTGAGGATTGCGTGCGCTTTGCAGTCCGGTCCGCTCTCCGTTCCGCAGGTCAATAAGCGAAATAACGATCGATGTTGTCCCAAGGTCAATGGCTGCTCCGTATACCGGACCTTCCGTTTTTTCTGTTTCGATTTCCGGATCCGTATCAATTTTTATCTGAAGACCATATTTCAATATGGGCAGAGAAGTCTGCAACAACGCAGCATCCATGGAAAGTTCCGTATCCTTTTCAGCCTTATGCTGACAGGCAAGACGGTAACCGTTCCTGAGTTCCTTCTCAGTGAGATGATTGCGATCTGCCGGTGAGGGAACGGGAACGGAAGTGAGAAAGCGCAGCCTGCATTTTCCGCAGGTGCCGTAACCGCCGCAGGGCGTGGGAAGGGGGATACGGTGTTGTTGTAATGCTTCCGGAATTCGCATCCCTGCTCTGCAGATCAATGTCCGCACACTGCCGTTGATATGGACCTTTATACTGATCTTTTTCATATGACTGATGGGGATCTTCTCTCCTTTTCGTTAATTTATCGATTATCCCAAAAGATACAAAGCGATTTTCTGCGGCTTGCCGTATGTCCTGAAACCTTTTCCTTACGCTCTTTTTTTAGTTGAAAATGATATGAAATCGCTGTTATCGGTCATAATTTACATCAAGGAGGAAAAATGTTTCGTTGCCTGCAACCGTCTGTTTTCCAGGGATCGCTCAAACGCCGTTCTTATTTTGAGGGATGGTATATAAAATGTCTTTCGGATGATCTTTCGTCCTCCGTTGCTTTTATCCCGGGAATATCGCTGAGCGAAGATCGTCACGCTTTTATCCAGGTAAACACTTCCGGAGGAAGAACGGAATATATTCGTTTTCCGCTGGGAGATTTTACTTTCAATCCACGCCTGTTCGATATCTCGATCGCAAAAAACCGTTTTTCTGCTGAGGGTGTATATCTTGATATAGAACGCCCCGGCATTTCCCTGCATGGCAGTCTCAGCTTTTCCAACATGCACAAATTTCCCTCCGCTTTCCTGTCGCCGGGTATCATGGGGTGGTTCAGTTTCGTCCCTTTTATGGAATGTTATCACGGTGTGGTTTCTATGCGTCACCGGATTGAGGGAAATCTCCGTTACAACGGGCAAGAATACCTTTTCGGAGAGGGGACCGGCTATATAGAAAAAGACTGGGGAAGGTCCTTCCCGCGATCCTGGGTGTGGATGCAGGCAAATCCGTTCAGAAATTCCGATGCCTCTTTTATGCTCTCCATTGCAAGGATACCCTGGATGGGACATTGGTTTCCGGGGCTCATCGGGTATTTGTATCATGAGGGAAAACTGAATCGCTTCGCCACCTATCTCGGCGACAAAACGCATGAACTGAAGATACGGGGTAATGAACTGCAGATAATGCTGGGAAAGCGCAGACAGCGTCTGACGGTAACAGCAAATCAGAACGGGAACGGACAACTTATTGCTCCGGTAAAAGGAAAGATGAACCGTACTATGAAGGAGAGCATGAATGCCACTCTGCATGTCAAACTTGAAAATGATAAAGGTGACCTGATTTTCAATGATATTTCGTATATCGGCGGTTTAGAGATTGCAGGAAACGTGAAAAGCTTAAGAAATATAAAAAAATCAATGTAAGGTAACTGTTTTTTCTTCTAATGCCATAATACCGTTCCTTCATAATTTCATTTCCATTGTGGCACTCAGGCCTTCATTGCAGAAAAGCAGGCTGCAGCGCATCGGACCGAGCATAAAGGCATAGACCAGGTCAATATAGCCTGCAAAGTCTTCAGGTGCCCGGCGTATGGTATAAGAAGTCGCAGTAAGCGGCCGCAGAAAATACAGGATTGTTGTTCCGCTGCCGCAAAGTGTTCCCTGAATACGGAAAACCGTATCGTTTTTACGGTATGTGATCCGCGCCAGCAAGGCATGAGCGTAAGCACGGTGCAGGTCTGTCTGCATTTGCAGGTCCAATAACACCGCCGACGAAAATTCTACCTTTATCCGGGTTTTCAAAACACTGTTCCTTTCCTTTTGCCACGATAGGGCATAGGGGAAAGTTTTTGCCGCCGATAGTTCGTTCTTGTTCTTTTCCGTATAGGCAATACGGATTTCAAAAGGCTTTTTTTTGTATGTGGCGTCCGTCATGAAACGCCGTTCTTTATATTCCTCATGATATATTCCGTAAAAAACGTTTTTTATTTTCCATCTGCCGGTGCGGAACACATTCCCCGTTATGAATCCCCTGCCGCCCGGACGGAGGCCTGTACCCCATTTGCTGTCATTATCACAATCGCGGAAACCGGAAGCCAGCCACACCGCTCCCGCATGCCAGCGCAGAGATCCGGAGCGGACTATCATATCGGCCGAAGCATGATTGAATCCGTTTTGCGTCACAGACCCGTTTAATGTACCCTGCAGAAATTCACCGGGAAATTCGAACCATGTTTCGGCTATGGGTTCCTCCGTATTATAAAATGCCATGCCGGCCTGTAAAGAATTATTTCGGTAGCCTGCAGCGGCACAATAAGTATTATCATAACGGAAAACATATAGGGATGTGTTTTCTATCTTTGTGTTGACGTATGAAAAAGAGGGATAATAGGAATAATTCTTTATCCTTATTTTCAGATCGCGCATTCTGTAATTGGATACCGGATCCGGTGTCAGGCGCATCATTGTATTTCCAAGAATAATCCCCCTGGCAATATTCGGCTGCCCCCTTCCGTAACCGCCTTCAAAAAACCGCGTGTGAAAAGAAACGGAAAATATATCTCCGGTTTTTTCCGCCGTACCGTTGTTATGATAATACAGGGTAAGCGGACCGCTTTCAATGACCACCTTATTCTTAAAGCTGAAATGCGGTTTTGCCGCTATATTGCATGAAATCCGTGCACCGCTTTCGTATTCTTCAAAAAAGCGTGCGGAAAATAATTCCGCATATTCCAGCGAATCCTGCGCTGCAAGTACGGACACACTTCCCGTTATCAGCAGAGAAAGAAACCGCCATTTTATATTTTCAATATGCATAGGAGAGAAATATACTTTGTGACATTCCGAGTCCGGGATGAAAACGCACGCATTCATAAATATGCCAGCGTTTGATCTTCAGAACAACGCTGAAACGGAGATCTCCCGTATAGCATTCCAGGTCTGCAGATATATGCAGCATTTCCCGGAGACGGTAGCTTACTCCGAAATATACCTGCCATGGCAGATCTTTTCGCTTGCTTAAACCGCCGGCAATGTTCAGCCCTCCGCCGGGACTAAATACCGCAGATGCATAGGTGCAGGGTTCAAAGAACCGGGAACTGTCGTCCGCAAAAGACAGAGCGTTCAGGCTTTGCAGAGAGATCTGCCATTGTGATTCCGGATGCATGACCACGCCTCCGGAACAGGACCCCGCCTGCTGCGCCGAATATCCCTGTATGGTGGAAAACGCATAATTAATCCGTAGTCCCGCAAGAATATGTTCTTCCCGCAATACCGGAAATCCGGCCGCCAATACATGATTTGTCATCAGGCGGTGGTATTGCGTTTTCAGGCTGAGATCGATATTCCGGAATCCCGCATACAGCAATCCTTCATGGATGCCGAAAGAAGAAAAGACCGGCGACCATCCGCTGATAATACTGAGGGTATCGGGAAATAATGCAGTCTGTGCCAGCTGCGAAAGGGGATCATTGAACTTAGTATCTGACCACAGGCAGGATATTTCCGCCATATCCTCAATGTGCCATACAACGGCGAAAAGTATACCCGGGAACAGAAATAATAAAAGAAAGAGCTTTATTTTCGGCATTTGTCCCCCGTCATTATCGAATAATACGGTTTTAAAAAGCCTTGTTCAATCCCGGAAAAACGACTGTGACAGCGATCACATTCGACAGTATACCGGGCTGCCGACTTTATGTAACCGTCAGTAAAGAAGATAAAATGATTTTATTTAGCAAGCTGTTGCCTCAGGCGGTGTTTTTCGCTAAATTTAAAGATGTTATGACTATTGCACAAACAGGAGACTGCATGAAAGAACTCCCTAAAATCTATGATCCGAAAAACGTAGAAGATAAATGGTACGATTACTGGCTGGAAAAAAAATATTTTCATTCGGAACCGCAACCGGGTAAAAAAGCATTTTCCGTTATGATCCCCCCGCCGAATATCACCGGCATGCTTACCATGGGACATATCCTGAACAATACGCTGCAGGATATTCTCGTGCGGAAAGCCCGCATGGAAGGATATGAGACCATGTGGCTGCCGGGTACCGATCATGCCGGGATTGCAACACAGGCACGGGTGGAAAAATTTATCCGTGAAAATGAAGGAAAAACCCGGCATGACTACGGCAGGGAAGCCTTTATTGAACGTATCCGGGAGTGGAAAGAACAATACGGCGGGATCATTATCAAACAGCTGCAGAAACTGGGCGTTTCCTGTGACTGGGACCGCGAGCGTTTTACGCTTGATGAAGGACTGTCGAAAGCGGTTCGTGAGGTCTTTGTGCAATTGTATGAAAAGGGACTTATTTATAAAGGGCGCCGTATCATAAACTGGTGTCCTGTTTCCCATACCGCCCTTTCCGACGAGGAAGTGATCTATAGGGAAATAAAGGGACATTTATGGTATTTCCGTTATCCCGTAACCGGTCTGAAAGATCGTTATCTTATCGTGGCGACAACCCGCCCGGAAACCATGCTGGGTGACTCTGCGGTTGCGGTCAACCCCAAAGACAAACGTTACCGTGATCTTATCGGCAAAACGGTAATGTTACCGCTGGCGGACCGTGAAATTCCCGTAGTCGCCGATAATTACGTAGATATGGAATTCGGTACCGGCGCCGTGAAGATCACTCCGGCACACGACCCCAATGACTATGATATCGGATTGCGTCATGAACTGGAATTCATCAATGTCATGAACGAGGATGCCAGCATGAACGAAAACGTGCCCGGAAGATTTACCGGCATGGATCGTTATACCTGCAGGAAAGCCGTCGTGAAAGAATTTGAAGAAAAAGGCTTGCTGGAAAAGATCGAGGATTATGCCCATAGCGTCGGCTACAGTGAACGTGCGCATGTCCCGATCGAGCCAAGACTTTCGGAACAATGGTTCGTAAAAATGGAACCGCTTGCAGTACCTGCATTAAAAGCGGTAAATAACGGTGAGATCAAATTCAATCCGCCGCGGTGGGTAAAGACCTATAATCACTGGCTGGAAAATGTCAGGGACTGGTGTATCAGCCGGCAGCTGTGGTGGGGGCACCGCATACCCGTATTCAACTGTGCAGATTGCGGCTGGGAATCGGCTCTGCGGGAAGACCCGGATCGTTGTCCCGTTTGCGGTAGTTTCCGCATCAGACAGGATGAAGATGTTCTGGACACATGGTTCAGTTCCTGGCTCTGGCCTTTTTCAACACTCGGATGGCCGGAAAAAAATATCGACCTGGACTATTATTATCCCACCGATGATCTGGTAACTGCACCGGATATTATTTTTTTCTGGGTGGCGAGAATGATAATGGCCGGACTGGAATTCATGGATGATATTCCCTTTAAGAATGTTTATTTCACCGGATTGATCCGTGATATTCAGGGGAGAAAAATGAGCAAATCCCTGGGGAATTCGCCGGACCCCCTGGATATAATTGATGAGTACGGGGCGGATGCCCTTCGCTTTGGAATGATGCTGATCGCTCCGAAGGGACATGATATTCTCTTTGATACTTCACAGATAGAAGTGGGCCGGAATTTTATGAACAAGCTCTGGAACGCCAGCCGTTTCGTTATGATGAATCTGTATGAAAAGACAGAGACCGGCAGTCTTCCGGAAGCAAAAGAGCTTCTGCTTGCCGACAAGTGGATCCTTTCCCGCCTGAAAGAAACAATCCGGTCAGTTGACAACAATCTTTCCCGTTACCGCTTTAATGACGCCGCAAAAAACATCTATGACTTTACCTGGAGCAATTTTTGCGACTGGTACATTGAGCTCATCAAACCGCGCTTATACGGCAATAATGAAAAAGAACGCTCTTCCGCTCTACGCACCGCTGTTTACGTTCTCAGAAATCTTCTGAAGCTTTTGCACCCTTATGCTCCCTTCATTACGGAAGAAATATGGCAATCCCTGAAAAGCTCAACGGACCCGGATATTGTCTTTGCACCATGGCCGGCGAAAAATGCGATACCCGCGGATAAAGCTGCGGTAAAAGATATGGACCTTATCATGAAGGTGATCACGGCGATACGTACGATACGCTCCGAAATGACAGTGCCTCCATCCAGAAAAGCCGATGTCCTGATCGGCGGCGGAAGTGAGGAATCCCGCAGAGTATTGGAAGAAAGACAGGGGGATCTTATTTCCCTGGGAAAGATAGGAACGCTGAAGATTTCCGGTAAGGTAAAGAAACCGGAACTTTCTTCCTCCGCCGTTGTGGGCGGTCTGGAAATATACGTGCCGCTTGAAGGTCTGATCGACATTGAGAAAGAACGGGAACGCCTTTCAAAAGATATTTCTGCTTATGAAGGACGTATAAAGGCGGTCCAAAGCAAATTGAATAATCCGGATTTTGTGACACGCGCTCCTGAAAAGATCGTTGATCACGAAAGAAAAAAACTTACAGATTACCGGGAAACACTTTCTCTGCTGAAAGATAATTATAAAAAATTATCCGTGTGAACTGCTTCCTGTCAACAAAAAGCTTTGTTCCGTCAGATATCCCGAAAAACTAAAGGGCATTTATCGCTTTTTCCCTTCTCATAGAAACATGAATGAAAGGATCGTATGAAAAAGACAAAACGTGAGATCATAATGAAGGGTTTCAATCCCATGGCGCTTCTTGGGGTAAATGATGAAAACCTGAAAGTTCTGCGCTCACATTTCAATGCTGATATTACAGCCCGCGGTGAACGCCTGATTATTGAAGGACCTTTTGAGGTCGTTGAGCAGATCCAGCATATTCTCAATGAGTTGATACATCTGATACCCAGAAGAAAACAACTGGATCCCACGGATATAAGAACACTGATAAATGTTGAAGGCGATCATCAGGGAAAAGTATATTCGGGCCCGGATGATTCCATTATTCTTTTTACACATAAAGGTATAATAAAACCCCGCACACCGGGACAGGAAGCTTATTACAGAGCCAGTGTCAATAATGATATCACTTTTGTCACCGGTCCGGCCGGAACCGGCAAAACCTATCAGGCCGTTGCAGTAGCCGTGGCGGCATTGAAAAATCATGAGGTCTCCCGGATTATCCTAACCCGCCCTGCGGTAGAGGCAGGCGAACGTCTGGGTTTCCTTCCGGGAGATATGATAGAAAAGATCGATCCGTACCTTGCTCCACTTTACGATGCAATGCGCAGTATGCTGGCTCCCGAAAAATTCAAGGCCTATCTTGAACAACGGGTTGTTGAGATCGCACCTCTCGCCTATATGCGGGGCCGAACCCTTGATAATGCTTATCTCATTCTTGATGAAGCACAGAACACAAGCAATCTCCAGATGAAAATGTTCCTCACACGGATCGGGATCAACTCCAGAGCCATTATTACCGGTGATATCACCCAGATCGATCTTCCCGGTAATCAGCGCTCGGGACTCTGCACGGCCATTAATATTCTCCGGGATATCAAAGGGATCGCGATCTGCGAACTGAAAACTGTCGATGTTGTACGCCACCCCCTGGTCAAAGAGATCATTGAAGCATATAAAAGAAGTTCCGACAGATAAAAAATTATTAAATGCCAACGTGTGTTCGGGATTTAGTGAAAGGGTCCCCGGGATACGTGGCGTGAATAATCTGAAATTCTTTGAATACAAAAAATATTTATGTATTATTCAGCGCGCAGATATTCCGGGAACTACTGAGAAGCAAATGCATTAACGGAAGTTGACAGAAAGAGCGCATAGCGCGAAAGCCGGTTCAGCCGGAGAAAGTAAAGAAAGGAAAAGATATGTTAGATAAAGAAAAAGTACAGAAAGTTTTAAACAAGGTCCGCCCTTCCCTGCAAATGGACGGCGGCGATGTTGAGCTGGTAAATGTCCGTGATGATAATACGGTTGAAGTCCGGCTTACCGGCGCATGCAACGGCTGCCCGATGGCGACTATGACCCTTAAAGCCGGAATTGAACGCGTTTTAAAAAGCGAATTACCGGATATTTCCGAGGTTGTTTCTGTATAGAAATGTCAGAATTTTATAATCAATTTGATGCGGAAACCCTGGGGAAGCGGCACAATGACCGTTACCGCAGTGTCTTTCAGGTCGACCGTGACCGTGTTCTTTACAGCGGAGCATTCCGTCGCTTGCAGAATAAAACGCAGGTTTTTAAATCCGGAGCACATGATTTTTACCGCACCCGCCTTACGCACTCTCTTGAAGTCGCTCAGATCGGCCGTTCCATTGTAAATTATCTTAATAAAACACTGTTTCATTTCCCCGCTGTCGACAGTGATCTTGTTGAAGGTATCTGTCTTGCCCATGATCTGGGCAACCCGCCCTACGGTCATCCGGGGGAAGCGATGCTGAACGAAATGATGCATAAGGCAGGCGGTTTTGAGGGTAATGCGCAGACACTGAAGATCATTACCGAACAATTGCATGAAGATCCGGAAGGCGATCAGGGCATGAAACCCAGCAGAGCTTTTATCGACGGTATCTTAAAGTATAAGGTGCTTTGGTCCGACAGCAACAAAAAAAGTAAATTCCTATACGACAGCCAGAAAAATTACCTGGATTTCGTGAACGGAGGCAGCACGCATTATGACGGCCGCAGTCTCGAGTGCCAGATCATGAACTGGGCGGATGACATCGCCTATTCCCTTCACGATCTGTCCGACGGATACCAGGCCGGCTTTGTAACGCGTAAAGAGATCGACAACTGGGCAAAAGAACAGACGCTCAGCAGGGAGGAAACCCGTTATCTTGAAACCGTTGTGAGTAAGCTTGATCAGCGTGAGGATTTTGACCGCTTTCTTGCTTCCCGCACCGGAAAATTTATTGAAGGGATCCGTTTGACCGACAGGGATCATCCCCTTGCTTCACGAAGCAACCGCTATAAATACGATCTGGAGATCGATCCTGAAGTAATGACCGAAAATTCATTATATAAGCAGCTTGCCGTAGATATTATTTTCCGTTCTCCCCAGCTTGAACAGCTTGAATTTAAAGGCAGGTATATTCTGAAACGTTTGTTTCAAACTTATCTTCAGGGAACTCCGGATTCCTTCCGCTTAAACAATAAAATCCTTCCTTCGGTATTGCGGGAAAAAATAAAAAATATTGACACTGATGATTATGCAGCACTTGCCCGCATGATCTGTGACCATTTTGCCGAACATACCGATATTTCTCTTCCGAAAATTTATAAGCGTCTTTTTGATCCCGACTACGGAACATTCTACGATATTGTCTGAAAATATTGTTGTATGATCTTCCGGAATGGAACGCCATAGCGCGTTTGCACTGTCGGTCGTTTACCGTTTTTTATTTGCAACGGACGCACCCTGTGTTACATCATCAATAATGATCTTCAGCAAGCGGGGAAAGTCGATACCCTTCGCCTTTGCTGATTTGGGAACCAGACTGCTTGCCGTCATACCGGGCAACGTGTTTGCTTCGAGCAGAAAGATCTTTTCTTCCGGCGTCATTCGAAAATCCACACGGGCATAGTTCCGGAGTCCCAGTGCATGATATATTTTCAGCGCCTGATCCTGCATGCTTTCCGTTATATCTGATGGAATAGGCGCCGGAACCAGATATTTGGTATGGTGCCCCAGATATTTTGCATTGAAATCATAGGTGCCTCCGGGGTCTACTTCCAGCACAGGATAAATTTCGCCTGCTACCACCGGAATATTGAATTCCCGGCCGGGGATAAAGGATTCGATGATAAACGAATTGCTGAATTTAAGCGCCTCGCGGCAGGCGGATAAAAGATCAGCCGGCTCATGAAAAATGCCGACTCCCACCGAAGAACCCGCATCGTTGGGTTTAACAACCAGCGGAAAGGCAATACGGTCCGGGCGGTGAACGGGAAGGGTGTGAATTTCATAGTCTGCACATAATACCCCCGCATCCGCAGCCAGTATTTTGGTCCTGTATTTATCCATGGCCAGGGAAGATGCGGCGTAACCGGAACCGGTATAGGGGATACCGGCCATCTCCAGTACTGCTGAGATCACGCCGTTCTCACCGTTTCCGCCGTGCAGGGCATTGAATACCAGATCCACTTTCTCCTTTTTCAGATACGGGATCTGATCGATAAAATAAGGGTCCCGGCGCTTTGCCATTCCTTCGAAATCCATGTCGTCCATAGAGATATTTTTAAGGTTTTTGCGGAATGTGTCCATCTCCGCCAATGGCGTTGCCGGATCCAGGTACAGAAGCTGATGTCCCATTTTCTCCAGCGTCTGCCCTATTGAAATGCCGCTGCTTAGCGAAACATTCCGTTCCGGCGAGGCACCGCCCAAAAGTACACAAATTTTCATTTCGTTCTCTCCTGATTGATCTTCAGAATTTCTTCCGCCGCCGCGGACAGGTCGCGGACGAGCGTATAGGATATCCCTTTTTCATCACAATAAACTTTTGTCTTTTTCCACCAGCCCTGTTTCACAAGATAGAAAGGAATGCCGAGTTGCTCCGCAGCACCGGCGTCACCGGGTCCGTCGCCGATAAAAACACTTCCTTCCATTTTTAAATCGTGATCCCTTTCCGCTTCTTCAAACAGTCCCGTTCCCGGTTTCCGGCAGGAACAGTTCTCTTCCTTGCGGTGCGGACAGTAGTAATGGCCCGTGATCTTCCCGCCGGCGGATTCCGCACCGGCAATTACCTTTTGAAAAATAGCTTTTGCGCACTGAGGAGTCATTAATCCCTTCCCCACAGCCTGCTGATTGCTTATAATGAACAAAGGTATTCCGGCATTTGTAAAACGACGAACGGCTTCGGGAACGCCCGGCAGAATGCGAACCTGCTCCGGATGCAATATATAATCCGGACTGTCGGCGTTAAGCACACCGTCACGGTCTAAAAATACAGTCGTTATTTTCATTCCGTATTTTATTGAAAATTGGCCGGGTTTACAAATCTTTCATTACGTTCATAAAGATTAATATCCCTCTTCTCCGTCAGCCGCTTCGATAAAAATTTTCGGAATAAGATTTTATAATATATTCATTGACGATCTGTTGGCGTATGATACATATATTCCTTCCGGTATCACATTTTTATACCGGCGATCTAAAATTTTTTCCTTGACACTCTACGAACACTATAATATATTTACTATAGTATTAGTAGCGCGCCGAACAACTGAGGAGATATGATGGAAAACACCAATAAACTCACTCCGGCGGAATGGGAGATCATGGACGCAGTCTGGAACCTGGGAGGATCGCCGTCGGTACGGGATGTGCTCGAACATGCTTATCCCCGGGGTGAGAAGGCCTACACCACCATCCAGACACTTATGAACCTTCTGGAAAAGAAGGGACTGCTTTCCCGCAAGAAGGTCGGGCTGGTGAATTTCTATACTCCCACCCGGAAACGGGAGGAAATGCTGCAGAGCGAAACGCGGCACCTTATCTCGCGGGTATTCCGCGGATCCGCGCCGGCGCTGGCCAATTTCCTTATTGCGGAGGAGGACCTGACACTGGACGATATCAACAAGATCAAGCGGCTTCTGACAGAAAAAGAAGCGAAACTGAAGGAAAAATAGCATGATCACTTTCATCAATGCCCTTTCCGAAAACTGGGCGGATTATTTTATGTATGCCCTCGTTCAGAATACCTTCTTTCTGGCTATAATACTCTTTTTACTTCACATTTTGCGCAAAGCTCCCGCCGGTATCCGTTCGGGCGTTGCCCTTCTCGGCATGATCAAGTTGCTGATCCCGCCCTTTCTTCCTTTCACCGTCCGCAGCGCCGCAATCTCCACCGAAAGCAGCGCCGCAGTGCATGTCGGAAATATCGGTGTTTCCGCTGTTCCGGAGACTTCCGCACCGTTCATATCGTTAACCGGCGTTCTTTTCACCATATGGGTCGCAACAGCTTTCATGATGCTTTTTTATTTCCTTTACTCAACGTTCCGGCTGAAATGGCATCTCCGCACCGCCATATTTATCAAACGTACGGACGTTGACGGCATGAAGATCGACGTTTATTGTGCGTCCGATATTCCGGCTCCCATGAGCATCGGGCTTTTCAGCAGGCGGGTTTACGTTCCGCCGCTTTGGAGGACACTCAGCAATGAGCTCCGGCATTCGCTATTACTGCATGAGGTCGCTCATTTGCGACGGCAAGACGGATTTTCCCACGTCCTTCAGGTCCTGGTACAGGCGCTGTATTTTTTCCATCCCCTGGTCTGGATACTGAGCCGCAAAGCCGATGAGTACCGGGAAATGGCCTGTGACGATATGGCGGTGGAACGTTCGCCGGTGTCACCACTGGCCTATTCCCGCTGCCTGCTGCATGTTGCGGAAAACATGCTGTCGTCCCGGAATTATTCCTACGCTTCTGCATTTGTCAAACAAAAGCACCGGCTTTATCATCGTGTGCATTATCAGATAAAGGAGAATAAAATGAAAAATATTTCAAAACGCCATTCATGTCTTATATGTACCCTTTTGCTTGTCCTCATTGTTCCGCTTTCCTGGTACTGCAAAGGGGAAAGTGGTAACGACAACGTTCCTGCAGGAAACAACGGAACGATCTATGGGAAGGTCGTCGATGCGGAGACCGGAGAAGCGCTTGCGGGAGCGAATATCATTCTTCGGGGAAGTTCTCAGGGTGCCGCCACCGACGCCGGCGGGGAATTTTTGATCCGCGATGTACTTCCGGGCGAATATCCGCTTGAATGCTCTCTGATCGGTTACCGTCCATCCCGTTCCATGGTAAAGGTCGGGAAAGGGAGATCCGTTGAGAACAATTTTAAACTGAAGCTCAGCCGCCTTCAGGGAGAAAAGATCACCGTAACGGCAAAACGCGATCCGGATCCGGGAACAAGAACGGAATTCGTTCCCTACGACGAACCCCCGAAACCCGTTGGCGGCGCTTCCGCTGTCCTGGAACATCTGAAATACCCCGAGGAAGCCCGTGAACGCGGTATTGAAGGCATGGTATTACTCAACGCTTATATCAACCGGGACGGCGAAGTGGAGGAGGTGGAAATATTGCGGTCCCAAGTCCCCGAAGAATGCAATGCCGCCGCCGTGGAAGCGCTGAAGAAAAGCCGGTGGACCCCTGCAAAACAGCGCGGAAATCCCGTTGCCGTCTGGGTCAGTGTCCCGGTTGAATTCAAACTGGAAGATGAAAACAAGGAACCGGAGTTCATTCCTTACGATGAAGCGCCGAAACCTTCGGGCGGCGGTGCCGGGGCCATTGCAAAGAATGTTGTATATCCCGAGAGTTACATCGACAAGGGCATTACGGGAGTGGTCCTTGTACAGATGCAGATCGGAAAGGACGGAAAAACGCAGGATGCCGTTGTCAAAAGAAGCCTCGGCATTGAGGCTTTTGATAACGCTGCGCTGGATGCGGTCCGGAAAACCGAGTGGATCCCCGCAAAACAAAAAGGTCAGCCCGTCGCCGTCTGGATCACAGTCCCGGTTCAGTTCAAACCGTAAAATACTGCCGGAAATATGAAATCACGTGGGATCGGACCGAATGTCCGGTCCCTCTTTTTTTCTTTGTTCGTCTTTTCCGTGCTCACGCTCCACATCTCAAATACCGCGGGGTTTCCGGAACATGTTCCATATTCTGTTGTTTAATAAGTCTAGACAGAAGAGGGGCGTAACTTTAACAAGGAGGCAATTATGAAAGGTCTGAAAAATAAGAATGTCGTCATTACCGGAGGCTCCGGAGGCATTGGAATCGCAACCGCAAAAATGATGCTGGATGAAGGAGCGAAAGTCCTGCTGGTGGACATCGATAAAGATGCGCTGAAAAAAACGGCCGGTGAACTGAACTCTTCGGATGTACATATTTTTAAAGCCGACGTCAGCGATGAAAAAGAGGTGAAAGCCTATGCCGATAAAGCAAAAGAGCTTTTCGGGCATGTGGATGTCTTTTTCAACAATGCCGGGATTGAGGGCGAGGTAAAACCTCTTGAAGAGTATCCGCTGGATACCTATCACAAGGTTATTGATATTAATGTAAACGGCGTTTACTACGGCTTGCGTCACATCTTTCCCCTGATGAAGGAAAGCGGCGGGTCGGTTATCATTACATCATCGGTTGCCGGACTTGCAGGCACGCCCGGTGTGCTCCCGTATGTAACAAGCAAGCATGCCATTATCGGTATGATGCGTACTGCTGCACTTGAGGGAGCTGCCAGCAAGATCCGCGTCAATACTATCAATCCCTCACCGGTGGACAACCGTATGATGCGTTCACTTGAGGAAGGATTCGCACCCGGCGAAGCCGAGGCCGCCAAGAAAGGATTTGAGGAGTCCATCCCCTTGAAACGGTATGCAACCAATGAAGAAGTTGCTGCCGCGGCAATGTTCCTTGCCGGCGATGAAAGCAGTTTTATCACCGGTGTGGTCCTGCCCGTTGACGGCGGTATGAACGCGTAGAATAAAGCCTGATATACAGAGCTTTACCATAAAAAGACCGGCCGGAGTTTACGCTCGCGGCCGGTTTTTCGTTTCTGTGAATATCCCTCCTTCACAGCTCCGGGAAAGCATGTTGCCTCTACGCTTCTTTGCTTCTTTGCTCCCGATTAACCGTTTGCCTTTTCGCCATTAATGTGTATTTTTCATTATGCCGGAAAAAACCCTTTTTACATCTTCCACGAACCTTCCGCCGCTGGCGGCGCGGATGCGTCCCGTGACCCTCGATCAGTTTGCGGGTCAGCAGCACCTTGTCGGCAAAGGAAAGTTCATCTACAATATGATCCGTTCACAAGCACTGTTCTCGATGATCTTCTGGGGACCGCCGGGAACGGGAAAAACCACGCTGGCAAGGATCATTTCCGAAGCGGCCGACGCGATCTTCTATGAAATTTCGGCCGTCAGTGCCAGTGTAAAGGATGTCCGTGAAATTATCCGGAAATCAATATCCCACCGTTCAATGGGGAAAAAAACCCTGCTATTTATTGATGAGATCCACCGGTTCAATAAAAGCCAGCAGGATGCCCTGCTTCACGCCGTAGAAAACGGAGAAATCGTTATGATCGGCGCCACGACTGAGAACCCTTCATTCGAAGTAATTTCACCGCTTTTGTCCCGCTGCCGTATTCTCCGCTTGCAGGCGCTTGAGAACGACGATCTCAGTGCCCTGATCGAACGTGCATTAAAAGAAGATATTGTCTTATCCAAATATAAGCTAAAAATTCCTGCAGACGTCCGTAAGTTTCTCATTATGACTTCCGGCGGCGACGCCCGCAAAATGTTTAATACGCTCGAGATCGCCGTTCAGCTTGTCAGAGGGAAAGATCCCTCGGGGACCGGGGTCTCTCTGGATAAAGAGGCGGTTCAAAGCGCACTTCAGGAACGTGCTTTGCTGTATGATAAAGATGGTGATTACCATTATGATACGATCTCGGCGTTCATTAAGAGTGTCCGTGGCTCTGATCCCGATGCGGCGGTATACTGGATGGCGGTGATGCTGGAAGGCGGGGAAGATCCTGTCTTTATTGCACGGCGTCTGATCATTCTCGCCTCCGAAGATATTGGGAATGCAGACCCGCAGGGACTCGTAATTGCGAATGCCGGATTTCAGGCGGTGAAGGCGATCGGTATGCCGGAGGCGGCCATCGTACTTTCTCAGGTTACGACCTTTCTGGCTTCATCACCCAAAAGCAACGCTTCCTATATGGCTATCAGCCGTGCACAAAGAGCGGTGCGCGACAGCGGCTTTCAGTCCGTACCTTTGCATCTGCGCAATGCACCCACGGAAACAATGAAACAATTCCAGTACGGACTGGGATACATCTATCCGCACAAACACGATGAGGGTTTTGCGAAGCAAAACTATATGCCGGAACAACAACCGGATGAAATTCTGTACAGACCGAAAACACTTGGATATGAAAAATTTATATTCGAACGACTGATCAAACACTGGCCGGAACGCTATAAGGAGTAAATATGTCCGTTCTTATCAAAAATGTATTACTTAATGATCAAATTCTTGATGTCCATATCGAAAAAAACCGGTTCAAACGCATTACTCAGAATATTGAAATCCCTGCAGATACGGTGATAAACGGACACTCGTTTGCCATTCTTCCGGCTTTTTACAACACCCATACGCATGCGGCTATGTCCCTGATGCGGGCTTATGCGGACGATATTGAATTGTTTTCCTGGCTGAACGATCACATTTGGCCGCTGGAAAAAAAGCTGAATGAAGACGATGTATATCACGGAAGCCGTCTGGCTGTTCTTGAGATGATCAAATCCGGAACGGTGTATTTCAATGACATGTACTGGTACCCTATGGGAACGGCCCGTGCCGCCGCCGAAATGGGTATCCGGGCTGATATCGCGCCGGTGATCATTGATCCGGGCCTAAACAAAAAATCCGAAGTACTGCAACGTTGCAATGACGATGTATTCATCCATGAAAATGAATTTCCCGCACGCGTGCGTTTTGTGCTCGGACCGCATGCGATTTATACGGATTCAAAAGCAACTCTTCGTGACTGCGCAGATTTTGCCCGGGATCAGGGAAAGAGGATCCAGATCCATATCTCTGAAACAGCTACCGAGGTCGAAAACTGCCTTAAGTCCCATGGTATGCGCCCTGTGGAATATCTGGACAGCTTCGGGTTCTGGGGACCCAATGTTCTTGCCGTGCATGCCGTGCATCTCAACCAACATGAACGCGACATCCTGAAAGCGAATAATGTGAGTATCTCACACTGCCCGGCATCGAATATGAAACTTTGTTCCGGCGATTTTCAATACCGTAAAGCGGTAGATACGGGACTTCATCTGACCCTGGGTACGGACGGCGCCAGTTCCAATAACAACCTTTCAATTCCGGAAGAAATGAAGCTGGCAGCGCTGTGGGCCAAATCCATCAGCGGGGATCCGACAACCGCATCCGCCGCTGAGATCTTTCAGGCCGCTACCCGGAACGGTGCCGGCTGGGCTCAGCTGAATGCAGGAAAAATTGAAGAAGGCATGCTGGCTGACTGCTTGCTCGTGCGCCGGCATCATCATACCCTCGCGCCTTCGGAACACCTCATATCCAATCTGGTTTACAGCGCGGATAACGAATGTATTGATACCGTAATATGCGATGGTAATATCCTTATGCAGAACCGTGTGGTAAAAAATGAAGAAGAGATCATCCGGACAGCTGAATCAACATATCTCGATCTGATAAAAAGATAATTGTTTTCTGTGAGTGCGGTCACGGACTTTTTTCCCGTATTCCTTTATATTATAGCATGACGATAATGCAAAAACTGCTGCTTCTTCTGCTGCTGTGTTACGGGATCGACGCACAGATCATTTTTAATGAATTCATGATCGATGCGGTAGATGAAAACAGCGGGGAATTTATTGAGGTTATTAATACCGGCAGCAGAATCGTTAACCTGACAGATTATTTTCTCTGCGATCCGCAAGATACGGATGCCGTGATACCTTTCCCGGATTCATTGCTGGCTCCCGGAGAATTCGGATTGATCCTGGACCCGGATTACTCCGGAGAATATGACAGTCTGATACCGGAGAATACGCCCTGTTTCAGTATCGAAGATTCCCGTTTCGGCATGTACGGTATCTCAAACAGCAGTTCGAAATGCTTTGCGATACTGGATAAAAACCGCAAAACAGCGGATTCTTATACAACAGGCATTCCATTATGGCCACAAGAGTCCTATACCATTGAACGTTTTATGCCGAACGAGAAAATCTGGCTTCAATCCTTATACCCGGGAGGCACGCCCGGTGCACGAAATTCTATTGGTCCCAAAGACCGTGATCTTGAGCTTTATACTGTGAAATGTTCATACAATGAGAATAATATCACCATAGACATTATCATCGGAAATACCGGCCTGCAGGAGATCTCTTCTTTTAGTTATGGATATATTGTGGATACTTACGGGGCTGACAGCGATCTCTGCGATACCCTGCATTATCAGGCCGAGATGCTGTTACAGCGCGGTGATTCCTGCCTTTTTTCTCATTCTTCCGAAATAATGAATAAAGGAAGTATCAGGATCCGCGCTTTTCTTGCCGCCCAGCCAAATATCCGGGATACGATGAAATGCAATTGTCACATTCCGCTGGACCCGGACGATATTATCATTACGGAATTTGTGTGTAAGACCGGTGACCGTTTTGGCACGGAGTATGTGGAATTCTGCTCCCGGGCGGGAGAGGAAAGGCTGGACGATGAGCGCAGAGCCCGCAGGCCGGCCATGCAGGTACACTATGCTGCCACCGGCCTGTTCCGCCCAGAACAGCTCTCCGGCAAGAAGGAGTACGGCCGGATAGGCTGCCGAGCAGACCACCACGAAGAAAAGCAGCAGCCTGAGGGAGGTAAAAATCCGCCGCCGCCACGAAACCGGCTGGGGAACGGGTATCTCCCGGGCTTCCTCGGCCGCGCTCTCTTCGCTCACCATTTCTTCCGTGTCCTCCTTACGGCCTTTTTCTTCCATCAGAAGAATCCCAGGCTGACCAGCAGGGTGTCAAGCAGCTTGATGCTTATGAAGGGGGCGATGAAACCGGCGCCCCCGTACACCAGCATGTTCTTGGTCAGCATCTTCGAGGCGCTTACAGGCTTGTACTCCACTCCGCGCATGGCCAGGGGAATGAGAAAAGGG
>JAWOEU010000113.1:0-11388 GCA_046482575.1 Fidelibacterota bacterium | reverse complement strand
GCTGAGTTTCTCTCCGTTGAACTTCGTACCGACCGTGGCGGACATGAAGTTGTTGAATTGTGTATTCATTGACAGATGAGCACCCGAATTTTCGCGTATTCCGCCGAAATTCCAGTTATTCCATTGAAAAGTTACCACGTGAAAATTTCGCAGCACCCCCAGGGGATGCGTACGCCGGTAACTCAGCCAGATATTCTGTGAGATATTGTCGGTATTTCGCATGAAGCCGATATCATTCAGCTCAAGTCCCGGCGACTTCCAGCTGACCTTTACGGAACCGCGGAAAGAACCGCCGGCCTTTGCGATCCGCATACTGCCGCCGTGACCTGAAAGGGAGGTTCGTGTGGGATCAAGCTCCACCCACGGCGCATCCGGACGCTGGAAAAGATGTCCTGCGGATTCCTGGGTGTTGGTGATCGCGTCGGTAGAACCCTCCACATAACTTCCGTATGTGCGCAGGTCAAATTGCCAGATCCTTTTTTTGCTGTAGTGCCGAAGATCGAAGCCGCCTGAATAGGCGCGCTTGTGCAGAAAATCCAGCTGTTCTTCGTCCAGGACACGCTGGACCGATGTTCCCGTGATGCCGAAAAGGGTATTGCCCCCGTTCAGATCCTGCCGGACCGCGGCAACGGTATAATTGCTCAGGGGTTCCACCGCTTCGCGCGTTTCGCTGCCGTCACGGTAGATATCCGCATATTCTTTTCTGGATAAGGCATTCAATACCCCCACGCTGAGTCCGTCACGGGTTCTGCCGCTGATCTTTGCCGCCCCGAGAATATTGACCGCGGAAGGTACCTCCGCGTATTCGCCTTCACTGAGGTCCGGATCATACTGCGGCCGTCTTCCGATCCGGCGGGAGTGAAAAAGCTGTTCATGGCCGCCTCCGACATCCAGGGGATAGGAGGTGGTATTGCTTCCCTCCATAAAAAAGGGACGCCGTTCACTGAAAAAGGTCTCGAACGCCGACAGGTTAACGGTGGCGGGATCCGCTTCCACCTGTCCGAAGTCGGGATTCACCGTAAAATCCATAGTAAAATTATTGCTCAGTCCTATCTTGACATCAAGTCCTGCGTTTCCGTTCAGTTCCTTTCCCGGCCGGTAGGGATTTCCTTCCTCTTCCTCATAGATATCGGCCTTGCCGACCACATAGGGTACGATGTCAAGGACCTTACGCGCTTCGATATCAAAAAGTCCGCGCAGAGTGCCGAAATTGTGGACAAAACCGGAAGCCTGCCGGGACATGGGGTTCCAGTAGGTCTCTTCTTTTTTGCGGTGGATATAGCGACCCACCTGAAGTCCCCAGACCTGTTCTTCCGCATCGGTAAAACGCAATTGCGACAGAGGGATGCGGAATTCCGCCGACCATCCGTCGCTATCGATCCTCGACGCGGCCTGCCACACGGCATTCCAGTCGTCATCTTCGTATTCACCGTCCTTCGACAGGAACATATCCAGTTTTACACCGGCGGCACTGACAACAAACCCAAAGGCGGTGGTATGATCGTGATAACTGTCAATAACCAGTCCGGCGTAATCCCCTTCAATATTATCCCGGCGTGTCATCCGCCGTTCGATCTTTTCCGGTTCGGGATCGAAAGCCCTGATGGCGACATAAAGGTTATTATTATCGTAGCAAATGGCAAAGCGGGTATCATAACTCGCCGGCCGGTCGTCGTAGGGAGAGAACATATGGAAGTCACCTGAAAATCCGGCATTCGCCCAGCAGTCTTCGTCGAAAAGGGCGTCGATCACCGGAGCTTCCCGGACGCGCGATGCAGTATATGTACGGTCCTGCCCGGCAGAAAAGGAAACTGTCAGAATAAAGAGAACGGCAATATACGCAAATATTTTTTTCATGCCGTTATTTTATTAGAGAATGTATAAAAGAACAAATGAATTATTTGTCAATTTAAATATAATAAATAAGGTGAGCAGAGCCGTGCAATTCAGAGAAGGGATTTTTCCATCTTCCAGTGCGGCAGGTTTACTTCGACAAATCGTTCGCCGCAGCGCCGGTAACCGAGCTGCTCATAAAAATCAAGGGCGGATTCGCGGGCATGAAGGATAAGATATTTAAAGCCCCTTTCAAGAGCGATCATTTCGGATTTTTTCACCAGGGTTTTACCGATACCGATATTACGAAAATTTTCGCTCACCGCCAGCTGGCGCATCTGTATGCGTTCATTATCTGCCGGGGTAAGGATCAGCGTTGCAACGAGGCACTCCCCGAGAAAGGCACCGAGATAGATATCTTTTTCGGGGAAATCAAATTCGGAGGCTTTCTCGGGACGGCCAATCGTTTCGAGCAGGACCCTGGTGCGCAATTTTACACCTTCATGATAAATGTCAAATCCGTGCTCATAAATTTTCAGGGTAATACTATCCAAGTTCATACGCAAACATCCTTTTATTATATAGGGGCAGAGAGAAAATCTCCGCCCCGGTATTTTTGTAAATTTATTTTACAGGTTCATAATCTGAACAGGATTCGCTTAGCTTTTGTTCCATCCTTTTATGCTGCAGCGAGTCAAATACGACAGGAACAAAGAAAAGGGTAAGAAAAGTCGAAGCAAATAATCCGCCGATGATTGCTCGCGCCATGGGTCCCCAAAGTTCGGCACCGGACCCGAATTCAAGAGCCAGAGGTATCATGGAGAGTATTGTTGTCAGTGCTGTCATCAGGACCGGACGAAGGCGGATCCTGGAGCCTTCGATGATGGCATCGGTAACGTGTTTTTTCCTTTCGCGGATCAGACGGTTAATGTAATCGATCAACACGATCCCGTTATTGACCACGATGCCCACAAGCACCATGGAACCGATAAGCGAAGTGGTGTTCAGCGTCGTATTGGTCAGAAAAAGACTAAAAGCAACGCCGATCATAGCCAGCGGGATGGTAAAGAGAATGATAAAAGGATCCAGCAAGGATTCAAACTGGGAGGCCATGACCATATAGACAAGAAAGACCGCAACAATAATGGCCAGTAAAAAACTGCTGACCGTTTCCTGCATATCTTCAGCAGCACCCGTGATCTCCACACGGAAATCCGGCGGCATGGCTACGGTGCGGATCTCTTCTTCAATAATATCGGTCACCGATCCCAGATCGCGGCCGGAAACATTTGCATTAACAGTAACAAGCCGGTTCTGATCCTTCCGCTGAATGGAAACAGGTGCATTTGTTTTCTCGATACTTGCTACGGCATTGAGCGGGATCTGATCCCCGCCCGGTGTTTTAATGAAAATGTTCCTGATATCCTGCTCCGATTCACGGAATTCACGATCAAGCTGTACATGGATATTATATTCATTGCCTCTCTCACGAAATACCGAAGCGATCTTTCCCTTAACGGAGATTTCCACGATCTGTGAGATCTGCGCAACACTAAGACCCATTTTCCCGGCCTTTTCGCGGTCGATCCTGATAGTGTATTCCTCCTGGGGCTCGGAAAAAGAAAGGTCGATATCCACAACACCCGGGATATTTTCCATTTTTGACCGGATATCGCCGGCAACGGATTCCGCCTCGTTAAGATCATATCCGTAAACTTCAATGCTGATATCGGAACCGGCGCCCATGAATCCTCCGCTGGCAAAGGTAGCCCGGACACCGGGAATAGCGTTGATCTTGTCACGCAGTTCATCCTGGATCTCAAACTTGCTGAGCTGTCGTTCGGTCTTATCGATAAGGGAGACAGAGACCCTTCCGGAGTTTGAGGCGCCTCCGAATATTGCGGCAAAACCGGTACGGCTTCCGAAGTTCACATTTATATTCTCCAATTCCGGAACCGTCTTGACGACCAGTGCTTCGATCTTTTTAAAATAAATATTCGTTGTGGGCAACGCGGTACCAACGGGCAGCTCCACATCAAAATTGATCTCATTGTCATCCGTTTTGGGCATGAACTCAAATCCTACCTGACCGAGAAGAACAATAGAAACGACAAACAGTGCCAGGATGGAAAGGATAAGCGTTTTTTTATGTTTAAGGGTCCATCCCAGAGCGCGGCCATACGCATTGCTGAGGTTTTCAAAAAAGCGACTCATAACAGAATCAAATTTTTTCATCAGAGCGGTTTTATATTGCTGTTGTTTCCCCGAGAGCAGTTTTGAGGAGAGCAGGGGGACAAGCGTAAGCGCGGCAAGAAGTGATATGGAAAGCGATACGATAATGGTAAGTGCCAGATCTTTTACCATCATTCCTGCCACGCCGCCGACAAAGAGCATGGGAAGGAATATGGACAATGTGGTAAGTGTAGAAGCCATGATCGCCATACCGACCTCGGAAGCACCTCTGTCAGCAGCCTCACAGATCGGTTCTCCCATTTCATTATTTCTGCGAAAAATATTTTCCAGGACAACCACCGAGTTGTCCACCAGCATGCCGATGGCAATGGCAAGTCCGGCCATAGAGATAATATTCAGCGTTATACCGAGCTGATTCATAACAAAAAAAGTCACAATAATGGATATGGGCACCGAGACGGCAGCGATAAAGGAACTGTTGAAGTGGCGCAGAAAGACAAAGAGAACAATACCAGTAAGAAGAAAAGCAAGAATACCGGTCATGGCAAGATTACCGGCGGATTCCTTGATGAATTCGGACTGATCAAAGTGCACATAGATCTTAATGTTACTGCCGACCGTATTTTCAATATTTGTGATGGCGGTGTTTACCGAATTACAGACCTGTACCGTATTGGCATCGGACTGTTTTTGAATATTGATATTGATCGTATTTTTCTGATTATCCCGGACGATCGCCGTTCTCTCTTTATATCCGTCGACAACATCGGCAACGTTTTTCAGAAAAAGAGGGTCGCCATAATCCGAATAACCAACAATAGTGTTTTCAATGTCTTCGATGTTCTCGAACTCCGAGGTGGTAATCACCGAGAATTCCTTTTGTCCCTCTTCGATCAGGCCGCCCGGAATAGGTATATTGGCTGCAGAAAGCATACTATTGAGCTCAACGATCGAAATATTATTGGCGGCGAGTTCGTAAGGATTAATGTTTATCTGTATTTCCCTTTCCAGTCCGCCATTCACTGTCGCGGAAGCCACACCGTCAATACGTTCGAAACGCGGCTGTACCTGTTCTTCAACCAGACGCCGCAATTCTGCGTTTCCCAGCTGATCCGAGGTGATCATCATTCGCATAACGGGCATCATAGAAGGATCAAAAACGATGGTCAGCGGATCGGAGGCGTCGGCGGGAAGGAAATCCCGCACCATGTCGATCCTGCGCCGGATGTTTGTTTCAGCCTGTTCCATATCCGTGCCCCAGTTGAATTCCGCCTGTATAATGGAAGAGCCCTTGCTGGATGTCGAACTGATATGTTTTATGCCCTCAACGGTTGTGATGGAGCTCTCAAGCGTACGGGTCAGGGTATTTTCAATATCCTCCGGTCCGACACCTTCATAATTTGTAATAACGACAGCCATCGGAAATTCTATTTCGGGATACAGGTCCAGCTTCAGCTGGGATAATCCGAAGACCCCGAAGCCGACAGCGACCAGGTAGATCATAAAAAAGGTAACGGGACGTTTTATACTTAAAGATGATAATTTCATAAATGAACCTCTTTTCCGGGGCTAATTGACTATTTCAACCATCGTGGAGTCACTAAGATTGTTCTGGCCCATAATGACAAACTTATCACCGGATTTTAATCCGCTGAGCACTTCATATTCCGTTTTGGATTCTATACCGATCTCAAGGACCTTTTCCCGGGCAATTCCGTTTTCAACAATAAAACAGCTGTACGTTTTTATAACCCGGTCATCACGGAGATTATCGCCCGTTTGCTGTAAAACGGTTTGCCGGGTGACGGCCGCTTTTTCAATGGTGAGCGCGTTATGCCGTTCATCAGTGATTACATCAACGCGGGCGAACATTCCCGGTTTGAGCCGTAAATTCTTATTTTCCAAGGTAATTTCGACACCGCCTGTCCGTGTCATCGGATCGATCACCGGCGAAATGACGGTGATACGGCCTTCAAATACTTCTCCCGGATATGCGCTGACGGTCATCTCGGCACGCTGACCTTCTTCGATATTTCCCAGGTCGCGTTCCGTTACATTTATGGCAATTTTAACGTTTTTAATATCATGAATAGAAGCAAAGGGTTTCTGCGGAGTGGCCATATCGCCGGAATCATAAGCACGCCCGGAAACATAACCGTTTATGGGTGCACGCAGGATCGTATGGCTTAGCTGCGTTTTTGCCATTTCAAGTGCCGCTTCCGCCTGGCTGAGTCCGGCCTTTGCAACTTCAAGCTGGGTCACCACCTGTTCCCACTGACTCTGGCTGATGGCGTTATCTTCGTGAAGAGCTTTCGTGCGTTCATATTCGGAGCGGACGTTTTCCAGCTGGCTTTTTGCACTCCGGCAACCTGCTTCCGCCTGTTTCTTAGAGTCCCGGACACCGGCATCGTCAATGCGTGCAAGAATGTCCCCTTTCTGAACATAATCACCGTTTTGCACGTAGATATCCGTAATGATATCACTGAGCTTCGGGTAGACAACAATACTGGGATCTCCTTTTATATCGCCGAGATAACGGACTCGCGATGCAATATATTCGCGTCCTGCGGTGCGGACATTAACAGGTGTTACCCTCAGATCATTTTTTGCTTTATCACTTTCCAGCGGAAGCATCAGTTTCTGAATTTTGGACAGATAACGGCGGGCTTCATTATTGTTCACAGGATCGGTCAGGTTCCCGGTCAGTTCCCTGATATCATCAACGGTTTGTATATAGCTGACTTCTGAACTTTCATCGCCGGTTCCCGGTCCGCCGCAGGAAAGTAGAAAAAAGATTATTGTACTAAGTAAAACAATATTTTTCTTCATCGTGTTTCTCCATTATATCTGCTTAAATTATTCAGGGTTTTTTTAAGGGTTTCCACGGCCAGATTATATTCAAATACGGATTGGATATAATTGGACTTCGCGCTGAGATAGTTACTTTCGGCGCTCATCAGCTCAAGCTGGGTTGCCGAACCGGTCTCGTAAAGGAGCTTCGACAAACGAAGAGCTTCTTCTGCCTGGCGAACAACGTCGTTGTTCGCATTTATGCTTGAAAGGGTCTCATTAACTTTGCGGTAGGCGGCATCCACATCGGAATAAATATAATTTTCGGTTTGCTCATAACGGTAATTTGCCTCACGGACGCCGATAATGGCTTTCTGAATGCCAGCGGCATTTTTTCCGCCACTGAAAAGCGGCAGTGACACACTGAGAGAAATGCTTGAACTGCGTATGTGATCAAAGTCACTGAATTCGTCCGTATTTGCCTGCCACTGAATTCCGGATCCCAGTTGTACCTTGGGCATGATATTGCTCCAGGCTATATTGCGCTGGTATCCAGCAATACGACGCTGTTCTTCCGCCATCAGCAGATCCAGCCGCTCATTCCTGGAAATTTGTAAAAGATCATCGATATCCAAGCCGTCATAGGGATTTTCAATTTTATCAAGCTTACCGACAATGGAAAGGGAATCGATCCCGGGATCATTAATGTAGGTTTTCAGGTTTGTCAGAGCGGAAACACGCTGATTTTTCAGGGATATAAGCTGGGGTTTATAGGATTCATAACGTACTTTAGCCTGAAGCATGTCAAGCCGGGTTGACTTTCCTGCGGAAAGTTGTTTTTCAGCAAGCTCGTAATTCTGCTTTGCTGACTGAAGCCCCATTTCCATTGCCGCTATCATCGATTCAAGCATTTGTGCCTGATAATACAGGGACCGGATAGTATGGATCACCGTATTCACCTGATCCTGCAGACTTAATTCGGATAAATCCACCATGGAAGCAGCAGCCAGCTGTCCGTTAATGATCGCTCCGCCGGTGAATACCGGGTACGTAAGATCAACACCGGCAGTAGAACTATACTGTTTACCCATTCTCAGTTCTTGGGGAGGCTGGGGTCCGTCACCGTCGAAATCAATAACCATTACAGGCAGTTCCAGGTTGTCCGTAAGCTGATAATAAGAACTGATGGTGGGAAAGAAATTAGCTATGGATTCCCGGCTGGAAGCTTTCGCTTTATTCAGTGAAGCTTCCGACATCTTGATCTGAAGATTGTTCTTCAGTGCACGTTGTTCTGCTTCCGCCAATGTAATATCCCGGGCGAAAAGACCACTGGCAAAAAATAAAAATAGGATGAATAGCTTCATTTTTTCGCAAAACCTCCTTTAAGCAGTTTTACAAGATAAGCGATCTGCTCATCTTCACTCAGATCGATATGTGATATGTTTTTCAATTTGGGACCGCTGGTATGATGGATGACCCCGGAGATCGCCGATGAAAGCAGAGCGACCGGGATGTCATCACGCAATTCTTTTTCTTTGACACCTTTTTCGACCATTGTATGTATTGCCTGCTGCAGGCGGTTGAAATAATCATGCAGCATTTGCTTGTCAATTTCACGGTCAAAACTTTGCGTAACAATCATTTTAAAAAGCTTGAAAGTGTGAGGATGTTCGGTAGAAAAGTTGCACATACCCAGAACAAGGATCTCAAATTTTTCCCAAAAAGTGCGTTCTGATTCCGCAAGATCCTCCATGCCGAGGACAATATGGTCCAATGCATGTTTCAGGCTTGCAATAAAAATATCTTCTTTTCCGGAAAAATGGTAATAAAGCGCTGCTTTCGTGATTTTCAGATCTTCGGCGATCTCCCGCATTGAAGTTCCCTTATAGCCGTTCTCGGAGAAGAATCTTATAGCGACCCTCAATATTTTATCATGTGTTGTGTTTGTCATCAGCTATCCTTATATAAACTTACCGAACGGAAGGTAAAAGAAAAAGTTCCCTTTGTCAAGAAAAACTTACCGCCCGGTAAGGACACGGAGCGGAAATAAATTCCGCCCTTAAGGAGAGAAAACGGCCTGCAGGATTTACTGTTGCGTCGGGCTTATATGCTTTTCTTTATTTTGGAGTAAGGTAAAAAAATTCTCAGACACTCAAAAAGGAGATGTCCATAAGGTGCATACCGGTGATTTTTTTCCGGCAGCCGTATTTCGTGGTGAATGAAAAAAGCTTACAGTGACCGCAACCGGGAAACATACCGGTCAAACGGTACATTCATTTAAGCGCTTCCGGAAAGCTTCCAGAAAGAGGTGTACATGCATACCGTCCATCAGGGCATGATGGGCATGAATACCCAGCGGCATCATCACTTTGCCGCTTTCCATAAAAGTTTTTCCGAATGTAAGGATGGGTACGCCTTCGGTATTCGGCAGATCCAGGGGATGTGAAACGGAAGTAAAGCGGATCCAGGGAATAATGGAATAATAGATCGTGTCCGGGCGATCTTTGGACGCATCCATGACCGTTTGCGATCTGACCCTTTCCAATTCGGGTTTTGCAAGTTTAAGAAAATCATTAAAGGTTTCAGCGTATTCCAGCATCGCGAAACCCAAGCCGCCGTCATGACGCAACACGGTTGGGGAACCGTTCACTTTATCATACAGAACAGGCGATTTTCCCTCGAGTCTCGTTCGAAAAGCGGGAATGCTGTTCGCAGCAGAAAGGGAAAGGTAAAAATAATAGAGGAAGAACGAGACTTTCAATTCTTTTGCCCGTAAATAAGCGTTCGTGAAATCTATTTCGGTACATATCCCGAAATAGGGGTTGCTGTAGCGGATGAAGTGCCGGAAGGTGCTGCCACGCTCCCACGTATCGGTATTGATCGGATATTTCATTTTTTAGCCGCAGATTTTAGAATTTAACAGATAAGCGCACATGTAAAGGTATACAAAATATATGAGATATTAAAGTGAAATTACAGATTGGAAAAATGTTGTTGAAACTGAAGCGCAAATTGTTGTTCCCGTCTGCATGATCTGCAGTATTAGAGCTTTTTTGACAAATAAGCTTCCACAGCCTTCAGATCCAGTTCCCGCACATCCGCGGGATGATAAGACAATACACTCGTGTCTTTCAGTCCGGAGCCTGTCAGCATCATCAGCACGGAAGCACCGTCTTTGATCTTTCCGCTTTTTCGCAGTTTTTTTATGGCGTATAAACTTGTGGCGGACGCAGGTTCGACAAAGAACCCCGATTCGGCGAGTATTCTTTGAGAAAGTATGATCTCTTCTTCGCTGACATCTTCCGCCAGCCATTTATAACGATAAGCCTTATCGATGATCTCATCGCCGCCGGGAGGATCGCCGGTAGTGATCGCTTCGGCAACGGTATGAAAATCTTTGAACGGAATCGGCTGTTTTTTACCCTGTTTAATGGCAGAGACAACAGGACTGTTGTTATGTGCCTGCACCACGATCATTTTGGGAAGTTTTTTTATAATACCGGCCTTATTCAGTTCAACAAAACCCTTAAAGATCCCACGAACATGTCCGCAGGCCGACGTGGGAACGGCAATATAGTCAGGGAGATCTCCTTCCATTTGTTCATATAATTCAAACGCGGTCATTTTGTAACCCTCAACACGTATGGGTCCGTTTCCGCTCACAATACGCAGATCAAGTTTTTGTGCAAGAGCAAGGAGCGTTCGCTTCATTCTGGAATAATCGGCGGCTGTAATCTTGATAACGGAAGCGCCATAGATACCAATGGGCATGATCTTGTCACGGGGAATAAAATCCGGGACGAATACAATAACCTTAAGCCCGGCTTTCGCCCCGTATGCCGCCATTGAATTTCCCATATTTCCCGTGGAGATCGTTGCGGTCACGGATTCGTGCATTTCCTTTGCCATGGCAGTACAGATCAGCGAACCCCGGTCCTTAAAACTTCCCGTGGGATTTTGCGTTTCATTTTTAAGATACAAAGTGTTCAGTCCCGTAAATGAGAGCAGCTTCTTTCCCGCCTTGAGCAGAGTTGTATTTCCTTCCCCCAGAGAGAGTGATGCATCGATATCGGAAAACGGCAGAAAATCGGAAAACCGCTGCCAGATATACCTGCCGGATTTTATTCTTGCATTTTCAATACCGCCAATCCGGACTTCCAGAGATTCGCCGTTATCGGCAGACTCCTCTGTGCGTTCAATGGGATAGGAGGTGTTGCTGCGTGTTGAAATCAATCTGATATTTTTTTTCAGCATGATAACCTATGGATATGCTTATGAGTGATAAATAAAAATACGGGATTACGGGAAGATAATGAAACAAAAAAAATACCGAGTTCACGGATCGTGTTTGCAATACGGCAGATCAGTAATCAAAAGAACTTTTGCCCAGAAATTCCTGAATAATGGATGTCGGCGGGATCTTGTCGATCTCAAAAGAAATGAAAAGTTCCATCAGGCTGCAGAGACGTTCGGCCTCCGCCTTGACCGGAGATGCGCCGGGAAGAGCTCTTAGTTGCTCAAGCAGAACACCGCTGAATACGGACCACTCATATTCCAGGGCGCTGTTGAAAT
>JAWOEU010000002.1:0-6119 GCA_046482575.1 Fidelibacterota bacterium | reverse complement strand
TGCAATTTTTTCCGGCGGGCGGCCGCTTTGTTCATCCTTTTCAATTACTTTCCGGGATTCCTCGAAACGGTCCGTACCCTCCTTACTGACAATAAGCTCCCGGCTGGCGGTAAAGCCGGTCCTGAAATCCCCGGGTTCGATCAAAACGACATGAATTCCGGACGAAAGCAATTCTTTGTATAATGACTCCGTCAGGCCTTCAAGTGCAAATTTTGAAGCGCTGTAAACACCCTGGTAAGGCAGGCCGATCAATCCGCCGATCGAACTCATATTAATGATCAGTCCGCTCCCCCGCTTCATCATGTGCGGAAGAACATGGTGCAAAACTGAAAAGGCTCCGAAAAAATTTGTGTCGAACTGGGCTTTCACCATTTCGGGATCCATATTCTCTATGGCTCCGCCGACACCATAACCGGCATTGTTAATAAGAATATCAATACGCTGTTCCTTTTCAATAATTTCCTCGACTGCCATTTTCACGGACAGTTCGTCCCGCACATCCGCTTTCATGAGGAAAAAATGCTCCGGTTCCGGGTAGGATCCCGGGCGGCGGGACGTTCCGTATACCTTATATCCTTTGCGGGATAAATGTTCTGCCGTGCATTTCCCGATACCTGAAGATGCGCCGGTGATCAATACCACCTGTTTTTCCGGTTGTTTCTGTGTCATATGACCTCTATGGTGTTAATAGTAGAATCAGGACCATTCAATAATTGCGCTCCACCGTTCAACGAACCTTCGGACCCGGGAGCGTACCATGCATCACTTTTATCAGTGTTATTTTTTTCGGTATTATTAAATTACCTTTGTCTTCTTTCCCACCTTCTCAAAGGTATCCAGACAGAACTCCAGTTGTTCACGGGTATGCGTAGCCATATAACTGGTACGCAGCAGTCCGCGGCCGGGCGGGGTTGCCGGGGATATGACCGGATTGGTATACACGCCTGCATCCATCAGACTTTTCCATACCTGGAACGTTTTGGCATCTTTTCCTATCACGATGGGAATGATCGGTGTCACACTGTCACCAATATCGAAGCCCAGGGATTCGAGACCCTCACGGATGAATTCCGTATTTTTCCGCAGCTGCTCACGGCGCCCGGGTTCGGATCTGATGATCTTCAAAGCGGCCATGACCGATGCAACATTTGACGGCGGCAGGGCAGCGGTAAAGATCATTGCCCGTGTATGGTGCTTGAAATACTCGATCACCATTTTCTCACCGGCAACGAACCCGCCTATACATCCCAGCGATTTACTGAAAGTACCCATGATCAGATCCACATCTTTCGTTACACCGAAATGGGCGGCGGTCCCTTCTCCGCCGGGACCCAGAACACCGATAGAATGCGCGTCATCCACCATAAGGCGTGAAGGATATTTTTTAGACAATTCAACGATTTTGTCCAGTTTTGCAATATCTCCCTCCATACTGAACACCCCGTCGGTGACAATAAAACGCGGGACCTTCGGATCCGAATCGGCAAGCTGCGCTTCAAGGTCCTTCATATTATTATGCCGGTATTTTTGTTTTGCGGCTCCGGAAAAACGTACACCGTCAACGATAGAGGCATGATTGTACTGATCGCTGAATATTATGTCGTTCGGACCGCAGACCGTGCTGATGGTACCGAGATTCACACCGAAACCGGTGGAAAAGACCAATGCGCTTTCCATGTGAACAAAATCTGCGAGCTGCGCTTCAAGTTCATCATGGAGAAGAATATTTCCATTCAGCAACCGGCTTCCGGTAAGTCCGGAACCGTATTTCTTTAAGGCATCCACTCCGGCCTGAATGACATCGGGATGATTGCTGAGTCCCAGATAATTGTTGGATCCCAGCATGACTATCTGTTTACCGTCGATGGTCACTTCCGTAGCGTCGGATCTTTCGATCCTGGGATAATAAGGATAATATCCCATTGCCCGGGCGGTCCCGGTTCGGGTAAATGCATACATTTTTGTAAAAACATCCGGATATTTCCCGAAATATTCCTTGCGTTTTGCACGCAGTTTCTGTTTTGCGACATCCTTGAATTCAGCCAGCATACTTCCTCACCTGTCATGGTTCAATGTGTTTTTTATCTCATTGGAAATCAAACATAATAGCGAATACTCCGATAGAACAAGGAAGATAATGTACTTGAATCAGACCCGTCCGTATCCCGGTTATTTCCCTTCCCCATGCTAAATATTCCATACCGTGTTTTTAAATCCCTTTAATACATGTGCCTGCATCCGGCAGATAAAATAATAATGATCTTTTCTTATATACACAACGCTTTTTTTTACTGCCGGGAATTCCGGAAACAACATCGCGCCGCATATTATTCCGACATCATTATATTATATTATCTTCGGAATATATCATTAATATTCGATATTTATTTGCTATTCCAATAATTATTTTTAATTTTCATTTCTTAATACGGGAATTTGTCCTGATAGTATAATTCCAGGGAGTCCGGTAATGAAAAGCGAAAAAAATACCGAAAACAGCGCACAGCTCGATGAACGAAAGGCCTGCATAGGGAACTGCAGGCGTATCGTGCTCAAGCTTGGTACGAAAGTGCTGCTCTCCCATTATCTGAAGAAAGAAAACCACGGAGAGATCTTGCGTCTGATCGATGATATCGCCTTCTATCGAAAAAAGGGATATGAATTCGCGATCGTCACGTCGGGAGCCGTGGGTTTCGGAATGGATATGCTGGGTATAACGGCACGCCCTTCGGATCTGAAGAAAAAACAGGCACTGGCATCCATCGGACAGGCAATGCTGATGCAGAAATGGAACGAGCTTTTTGCTGCACGGGGGTTGAACACGGGACAGATACTGGTGACCTACGATATCATTGAGAACCGCAAACGTTTTCTGCATACCCGCGACTGTCTGCTTTCGCTGTTCCGTTACGGTGCGGTTCCCATCATCAATGAAAACGACAGCGTTTCCGTGGATGAACTGAAATTCGGAGACAACGACACCCTTTCTGCATTGGTCTCGAGTCTGATCGATGCGGATCTCCTGATACTTTATACGGATACGGACGGACTGTTCACCAAAAACCCCCAGCGCTCTGCGGATGCGGAACGCGTTGGTTTCCTGGAAAGGATTGATGATCACACCTTTGAGCTGATCGAGGATAAACGGAGTCCCCTTTCACTGGGCGGAATGAACTCCAAACTGCAGGCGGCCTTGCGATCAACACAGGGCGGAGCCGGTGTGGTGATCACCAGCGGATTTACTCCGAAATTAAAAAACATCCTGGAAGGCGGCGATATCGGTACCTTTGTCCGCGCTAACCGGAAATTTCAGAGTAAACGCAAGCGCTGGATCTTTTTCAATCACCGCATCAGGGGCAGGATCGTTGTAGACGACGGGGCGAAAAAAGCACTGGTCCACGGGGCGAAAAGCCTGCTTCCCGGCGGGGTGCTTCGGAGCTCGGGACACTTCCGGGAAGGTGCGATCGTGGGTATTTACGATCTTGCGGACAGAATGATCGGCAAGGGTATCAGTTATTATTCCAGCGCAGATATTGCGCGCATTAAGGGAAAACGCACCGGGAGCATCAACCGGGATGATGTAGAACGTTATTACGATGAGATCATTCACCGGGACAATATGATCATCTTAGGCGATAAGGAGCAAGCATGAAGGTACGGGAACTCGCACGGCAGACCCATTCGGCCTATCAGGCATTTCTGGCAGGCGGAACGACAAAAGTAAAAAATGCGGTTCTGCATTCCATTGCGGAGGAAATAGATGCGCAACGCGTCATGTTAATGGAAGCAAACCGGAAAGATCTTGCGAACGGCAGGGAGAAGGGACTTTCCACCGCTTTTCTGGATCGCCTGGCTCTCACGGATGCACGCATTGACAATATGATCCGTTCCTGCAGGGAGATCATCGCGCTGCCTGACCCGGTGGGCGGTATCAGCGATATGATCCAGCGTCCCGGAGGTTTTAAGGTCGGAAAAATGCGCGTTCCCATCGGTGTGATCGGTATTATCTATGAGGCACGGCCGAATGTGACCATCGAAGCCGCTGCGCTTTGCCTGAAATCCGGCAACGGGGTTATTCTGCGAGGCGGAAGTCCGGCATTTCATTCCAATTCGGCGCTTATCGCTATCCTGCAAAAGGCGCTCCGGACTAATGCTGTGGATGAGCACCTTCTCACCGGATTGCCCACCGCCGGCCGTGAGGAGGTGGATGAAATGCTGCGCCAGGACGATTATATTCATCTTATCATTCCCCGCGGCGGCGAGAAGCTTATCCGTTCCGTAACGGAAAAATCCCGCATTCCCGTGCTGAAACACTACAAGGGTGTCTGCCATGTCTATGTCAACGAACACGCTGATCCCGCAACGGCCGCCGCGATCACCGTCAATGCCAAGATCCAGCGTCCCGCTACCTGTAACAGTGCTGAAACTCTCCTTGTTGATGCGAAGATCGCCGCTGCTTTCCTGCCGGATGTACTGGCGGATCTGCAGCTGAACGGCGTCGAGATACGCGGCTGTGAGCGAACCCGTGCCATTTATGGAAAAAACGTAAGGGCCGTGAACGAGGAGGATTATTTTGCTGAATTCCTGGATCTTGTGCTGGCCGTGAAGATCGTGGAAAATGCCGATGAGGCGGTCCGGCACATCAACACCTACGGTTCCGGACATACGGATGCGGTTATCACGAGAAATATCGAAGTCGCGAACGCTTTTGTCAAAAATGTCGATACCGCATCGGTCATTGTGAATGCCAGTACCCGCCTGTCCGACGGCGGAATGTACGGACTCGGGGCGGAGATCGGCATTTCCACGGACCGCCTGCATGCGCGCGGACCGATGGGACTGGAGGAACTTACCACCTATAAATGGGTGGTGTACGGCGAGGGAAATATACGGGAATGATCCGATACCGGTAACAGTAACACCACACCGGTCATTTTTCATTCTTATTCTCCATATAATTGTACTCCCTTTTACCGGAGAGAGGCCGAACGGCTCATAACAATCAAGAAAAAAACCGGGTGGTCGTGTTCTTATTATTTCTGCAGCTTTCTGCTTAGATGATACGCAATATAGGCGATCCAGCCGAATACCACCAGAGCGAATAAGCGCTGGGTCAATCCGCGGAGCGTAAGGGGATCAAATCCCGCTATTACGGACCACAAGTACAAAAAGATCAATATTCCGGCAACGAATGTCACATAGTGTACTTTTTTATCCGTAAAGAAATCTTTGCTTTCATACATGAATATAAAAGGCGTGATGATCATACTCATTCCGAGTCCGTAAATACCGTGCCAGGGTGAACCGATATGGAAAATCCCCCCGAATACGAACGTTAATCCGAACAGGGTAAGTAATACAGCTGTTACGGGAAAGCGTTTCCCGAAATTTATAAGAAGTCCAAATGCAAATACCATTAACAGTATTCCGGTAACGATCGCACTTATATTGAAAATAAGAACAGCAGCAGGATTGCTGTTCAGTGCGAGTTCACTGGCATGCTGTCCGAGATGACGGTAATCCCCGGCAAAAGATCCTGCCAGATAAATACCGGCATAATAGATGAACGGTAAGAACATACCCTGTTTGATCGGTAAATGGTTTGCAGAAAATTTCATTTTTACACTTTATTATTATTTTGGCATAACACTTATAACCGTAGTATCACAGTCGTAACTCATGGCGGCAAAGTATCCGAGCGCACCGTTGCTGATATTTGAGACCGGATTATACGGCGTCGAAGAAAAGAAAGTATTGGAACTCAGTGCATCGTTGAGCATATCGTAATAGGTATAGAGATCTTCATCAATTGCATAGACCCTGACCGTCACCGTATCACCGGTATAAAAAAGGGCTGTCGGACCGGGCGAATATTTCAGTGTATCATTTTGGGCGTTTTCGTCGCTGCTTACATTATAGCGTCCTGTTTTTTGTTCCCCGTTAACATAGTATTCGAACATATAATAATTTTCCGTTTCAGGATCATCATAGATATTGGTAAATAAGAACCACGGAAGGCTGTCGAGGAGGGTCCCGCCGCCGTCACCGCCGCCGAAATCAAAATCCGTTGAATCGCCGAATTCCCCGAAAGAAGCAAATGACCGCTGGCTGAGTGAATA
>JAWOEU010000058.1:0-8697 GCA_046482575.1 Fidelibacterota bacterium | reverse complement strand
TGATGATATCAGCTCCCGCATGAGCGGCATACAGCATTCCGTCATATCCGGTGTTAATGCTTTCCGTAGTTTCATCCCCTGTGGCTTTTACCGGCATAATACTGATATTGTATGCTGCAGAGGCTACTCCCACACCATTGTTCGTTACCGCGCCGGCCAATCCCGCCACATGCGTACCGTGGCTGTTGTTTTTCGGCATCGGATCGTTATCATCGTCTGATGAATCTCCCGACAGATCGGTATCCCACCCGATAATATTGCTGATATAGCCGTCTCCGTCATTATCGGAATCATCAACAAAAAGTGAGTTGGAATGTATCACGTCTTTAAGATTGGCTATTCCGTCACTGTTCGCATCACCGCAAAAATTTATCGCTTCTCTTGCACTGACATATCCGTCCCCGTCAGTGTCGGCAAGATCAACATATATTCCCGGGATCTCATCCTGATTGATCCAGATATTTTCTTCCAAATCCGGATGCGTATATTCCACACCATCATCCACAATAGCGATCACGATTGTACTGTCCCCCGGTTTTTCCCCTGCCTGCAGGTCCCAGAGTTTCCAGGCTTCCGTGGCCTGCACCTTTGAGAGGAACCACTGGTTTTTTATATAGGGATCATCGGGAATGGCATATTTTTTTACCACCGGTTCAAGCTCGGCCTTTCCAATAGCGGAAGTAAGTTCTTTTAATTCCGCGGTCAACGCAAGATCGGCGGGAATATCTTTCTTTAAGATCAGCCGGTAAATACGGTTAAGATACACATCACCGTCATGTTCATGCGGTTTTGCATTGGGAAGCCAGCGTTCAATGCGCTGTACGTCATATTTGCGGATAAAGGCGTTCAATTGCGGATAAGGCGTTTCAAGCGATTTGCATTCCTCTGCGCTGAGCGGCCTTTCGTGCTTTTCCAGAGAGAACAATATATGGTGATCGTAATATACCGCGTCCGCGGGATACAGCGTCACGGCAAACAGTAACAGCGTCAGGATCAAAAGCGTTCTTTTCATTGTAAATCCGTGTTTTTCCATTCATGAATGATAGGCTTTTCCCGGAAATAAAACAAGCGTAAAAAGAGCTTGGGAGTTTGAAGAGAGTTTAGAGTTTAGGGTTGAGTGTTTGACTTGTCCTGAAAGAGGTTGACATATGTTTGTCACGCCCGCGGCGGTTTTTTCGGGAGCCGGGCGTCCTCTCACAGATCGTAAACCGGGAAAGTGTCCTTGGAGGTATTCATGTATCTGAATTTCCGGTATAAATAAAAAAACCCTCCGAAACGGAGGGTTTTTTTTTGTTTACGATGCGATCTACTTGATCAGCGACATTTTTCTGATCCGGGTAAAATCGCCGGATGTCATACGGTAGAAATAAATACCGCTTGACAGCGCCGAAGCGTCAAATCGCAGATCATAAGCGCCGGCTTCCATATGAGAATTGACCAGAGTCCGTACATGACGGCCGGTAACATCAAAGACATCGATCTTAGTCATACCGGTTTCTTTTAATTCAAAGTGTATGGTTGTAACCGGGTTAAACGGATTCGGATAGTTCTGTGCCAGTTCATAGCTGGCGGGAACAATATCAGATACCGATGTGGTATCAATGTCCGTATCAAAATAACCGCGTATCATCGGATTCCCCGATTTGATCGCTACCGGTGAAGTCCAGCCGCCTCCGGGAACCTGGATGGTTGCCAGTCCGGAATACGGACTGCTGCTGTCCAGGCCGAGCCATGCCGGATAATCTCCGGGGGTTGCACCTTTCACACCGATCCAGATACTTTCGCCGTCGCGAACGACAATACCGTCGCTGGTGGTCGTCAGAGGATCGGTAATTTTAAAGGTATTCCAGCCTTCAATACAAGTAACCGGGGGTTCGATCTTCAGCCAGCTGTCGCCGGGCATGCCGCTGTCGTCCGCAAAGACCTTGATCTTGTAGACGTCACCGGCCCATGCTCCGAAGAATCGCAGAGCTTCAAGTTTTGCCGGGTAGCTTGACGGAGTGACTTTGATCACGAGCATTGTATCCATACCAAGTTCGAAGTAGTCATCAATACCGCCGTCGTCATAAGCGATTTCCTCGACATCCGAAGGTGTGACAAAAATGGATGATTCCGGGCTCCGCTGTCCTTCAAACTGATCCTGTGTGGCCGCAACAGTGTACGCATACTCGACCAGGGGATCGGCAGCATCGTCAACGACGTTGTTCGTCGCCAGGTTCGTTGCGACGGGCTGCAGAGTGGTCTCCGTGGAAACACGGCGGTACACATTGTATTCGAGTCCGGAATAGGTCACCTCTCCATAGCCGCTGGCACCGATCGGTACCATGTCCTCGGAAAGGTTATAGAATCCGACACCGGGCTTATAGAGTTTACCGCCCGAACCGCCGTCGATCCAGCAGGTCGGGAAGCGTGTAGAACTTTCCCAGAACACTACGACCCAGAAAGTGCCGTTCCAGTCGATGCCTTCGGAGCTGATATCAAGGCTCTGTATGGAGTTGACGGTATCCGGAATAAAGCTCTCGCTCTTGTACAGTGTGTGTAATGCGGTATCCATACCGTAAAGGGCGATGCTGATACTGTCCTGGTAGGGATTCATATTATACAGGGCAAAATCAAGACTGGTGAAATTGAAGTCCTTCCCGCCCGTCGTGTATTCCTGGCCGAGCCCGTAACCGGCAACGGAATCATCGCCGAAATAGGTGTATCCCGGTGCATAATAGGCACCGATGGTCTCGGATTCCGGTGTGGTCGCCATAAAGGATTTGGGCAGCTGATAGGTGCCGTCCATATCATCCCAGGAGATCTCCACATCGCCTTCTGCGGTCATGGCTGTCGACAGACTGGTGGGTACCGGAAGGTCCGGCTGTGAATAAACGACAAAATCGTCGATCATCAGACCGTGGCCACCGGGCTCATCCGTGTCGCTGTGGAAATAAAAACGGAATTTTACGGTCTTTCCGGCAAGGGGTGTCAGATCACAGCTTTCACCGTAAGCATACTGGAAATCATACCAGGCCGGGATGTACTGATTGTAAACATAGTTTGGTAATGCAGGATCACCGGTGGGATTGGAAATTGCATTCCAGGTTTCACCGTCATCCGGGGATACTTCGAGACGCCAGTAGTCGACTTCAGGGAATTCACCGATCTCGTCGATAAAGTCCGCAAAGAACTCAAAGTTGCAGTAAATGAGCGTCGCCGGTTCGTTCGGCAGGGTGATGGACGGTGAGACGAAGTAGTCTTCCAGTCCCTTTGCATAGGTCGTATCACCGGGCACGTAGTTCCGGGCCAGATGCGTAGGCGAAGGAATGGAATCAGTGGTCTCGTAAACACTCCAGTAGGCGCCGGTAGCGGCATTGATGGAATAAGAGACCAGTCCGTCGTCCGCACTGCCGTTGTACACGGCATTGCCGGCAACATCGATACTGTCGACGACCATGCCGTACAGGGATGCGTCATCCAGAACATCGTAACCGGGGTCTGAAGCGAAGACAAAGCGGATCTTGACGGTCTCGCCCAGGTATTTCGCCAGGTTCACCTCTACGTCACCGACCTGCACGCCGCCCCAGCCGGGGATTCCGGGGCCCATGTTGAACTCATAGCCGAAGGAATAGAGGCTGCTGCAGTTGTAAGGCAGGGTGTCCGGGGACAGAACGGTCCAGTTGGCGCCGTCATCTGTCGAGATCTGGACATTCCCGCCGTCCCAGCCGTCGTAGCCATCCGGCTCGCCGCCGGTCCCTTCAGCATACATCTCGAGGTCGAAACTCAGAATACTGTCTGCGGCGGACAAGGTGACGGAGGGGGTTTCCAGCGCAACATGCCAGTGGCTCAGATATCCCGCAAGATTCGTGTCCGCGCACCACCAGAGCGAGTCACCCGTTCCGAAAGCATCCATAAGGTGCCATTCGGCGCGGGGGTCCGGAGCGGTGCCGTCAAACTGCGTCCAGCCCGGGGCGCCGGTTTCAAAATCCTCAAAATAGATCAGGTTCACTTCCGTACTGTCAACCGCGATGGCCGGAGCCTTTGTGCGGTTGGCGGTGAACGTCCGTCTCGGCTGGTTTTCAGTTACCGGGATGGGAGCGTATTTTATTTCAGCTTCTCCCATTTTTTCTCTCGGTGAACCAGCTTTGACATTGAGATCACTTTGGGGCGCCGTTGCCGCGAAGAGTGCGACTCCGGCGATCAATAACAAAGCAATTACACGTTTCATCTGTGTTCTCCTTTCTCAGGTTTATTCATTGTATTTATAATCCTATTTGAATGCTGATTTGGTTAACTACGCCTAAAACACCGTAATTTACTATTGCATAATCAATATTCAAAGGCAAACTATTCAGATCAAGATCGAGACCGACACCGGCGGAAAATCCGGCCTGGTCATAATTAATATGATATCCCATACGCAACGCAAGCATTTCCCGGAAAGAATATTCCAGTCCCGTATTAAAGCGCAGAAAGTGATCAAGCGGATCATTGGCATCAAAAGAGAATGTCAAACGATGGCTGGGGTTGAGCATTATTTCACTCTCTGGACCCAAAAGATCCAGCATGATCCCAAGCCGGAAAACCAGCGGAAGCGACCATTCTTCCGTATTCAGGCGGGCCTCCGTGTCCGGATTGCCGTCATAGTTGGGATCCGTGTCCACGTCAATATTGAGATCCGGTCCGTCAAATTTAAATTTTGAACTGAAGTTAGTAATAGACATTCCAAGCTGGACGCCTTTAATTCCCGTATCGAATTGTGAACCGATATCAAATCCAAAGGTAGAAGCGGATTCCCTCCATATCGTTTCATTAATGAACTTTACCGTTCCGCCGACACTAAGCCGGTCGGTCAGCATGCGGGAATAGGAGATCCCCACGGCCAGGTCGCTCACCGTAAAAAATTCTCCGGATCCCTCGGGGTATTCAAGTGTTGTGACTTCCATTTCCCCGGAATTCAAATAAGTAATGCTTACTCCGAAATAATCGGAATTCCCGATCTTTGTACCGTATGCAACAAAACCGTGCTGAATATCGGCATACAGGGAAGTATAGGTTCCATAAAAACTGCTCTGCCCGATATGTGAAAGACCTGCAGGATTCCAGTGAAGAGCGGAAAGATCGTTCACACCGGCAACGCGTGCTCCTCCAAGGGCGGCCGCTTCGGCACCGACTTCAAGCTTCAGAAATTGACAGGCACGTGTTGCCACTTTGGAAATATCCTCGGGTATGTCAACATCCTGAGCATAAACGATTGTTGATAACAATAAGGTCAGCCATATTATGAATGAACGCTTCATAAACATCATCTGCGCTCTCCTATCGAATAATTGCGAATTTGCCAATATGCTTTTTGCCGTCCGGGAGCTCTACGGTATACACATAGAGACCCGGGGCAACTTCCTGGCGGTTAACGGTTGTCAGATCCCATTCTGCCGAATCGTCATACAGATTTTCATGAACGACCTCATTGACATATTCACCCGTCAGAGTAAAGATCGTGATCTTACATTCTGTAGGAAGATTTGTGAAAAGAAGTTTTTTTCTGTACTGACTCTGTTCCCACTGTGCGGAAACCATATAGGGGTTCGGGACCACCTTGATCGCAGCCAGGTCATCTTCGGTAAGCGGGACCTCTTCCTGATAATCTGCCGCACTGAAGGTAAATTCATCACCGTCACGAAAAGGCTTTTCCGTGTAAAAATACAACGTGTCTCCGGCGGTAAAGGGGTATTCTTCAGGAGAGACCAGCAGTGTATCCCAGGAAAAATTGATTATCCAGGTTATTTCATTAGGTCTGTTACTTCCCGGAACATTTTCTTCATAAAAAACGATCTCATCATCATAATTTAACGTAGAGTCCCCGGGACTTCGGAAGATTAGCGGAACTTCCTCGTCCCGTAGTAAATTTACCGCTTTGAACGGAACCGGCACAGCATTTGCCGGTAACGGTAAATTCAGATATACCGTATCCAGAACTTCATCTTCAGCCCCGAAAATGACCGCATAATCCGCCGCATAAGGATATGTCAGGCTCGAACGGGGACTGGCGGTAATATATTTCTGTTCTGATGCCCATTCCACTTCTTTCACTTTTGCGGATTCGATATTATCAAATACTACCTGTAGTCCGTCAAAGATCGGTCGGTAGTTGTCATTGATATTGGGATTGAGATCATTGTTCGTATGTTCGTGAATCAGTGTATCTCCTTCCGTCAGATCAATAACGGTATATTTCGGATTTTTTATTTTCGGACCCGTTGCGGTAGCGTTATTGGCCTTAATACTGATCTTATACTCATGGTCTGTGATAGCAGAGGGATCCGCTATGCGCACCTTTGTTTCTGTATTTCCAACGGTCCCGGCGGCAGGATCAAGATCGATCTTCCCTTTGACATCCAGAGGTGTACGGGATGGTGTGATCTTCACGAACTGCGGGGAAAGCGGTGTGGTACCCCGCGGATTTTCCAGGCTTTCAAGAGAATACGTTGCCCATTGATCTTTTGTATTTGTTTGCGACCATGTGGTATCATAGCGAATCACTTCATATGTCAGGCCGGAAGAATCGTCCACAACTTCCTCACTATATACTTCAACCGTAAATCCCGGCTCAATGCCAATGTCATAAGCGGTCACAGAATAGGTATATTCTTTCCCGATCTGAACATCGTTATCGACATATTCGTGCTGCAGTCCGGTATTGTCTCCCAAGTTGAACCAGGGGGCCATAGGATCGGGTCCGGACACATCGCGTCCGTAACGTGTTTGATCCTCTGCCAGGCTCAGATCAAACTGAGCGATCGGTTTATAGCCAACCTGCGTCTGGTTGACATCATAGATCGGTTCTCCCCATGTTTGTCCGCCGTCGGTAGATTTATATACCTTGTAACCTTCGAAATCGGCATAACCGGTCACAATATCGCGTGAACTTTCCGCACCGTCGTCCCAGACAAGGCGGACCGCCGCTTTCTGGGTCTCGGGTTCCCATTCCGTTACAGCGGAAACAACAGGCGCCTGCGGAGCAGAGAAGCCCTGATATTTCAGATCATACATGATCTGTGCCATATTTGCATTACGGTTCAGGTCCGGGATGTCTTCTCCCATGATAACCGCAAAAGAAAACATTGCCGTATCGCCGACACCAAAATCAAAAGGTCCGGATGACATCATGCAAACGCAGTCAAGTCCCTCCGGAAACATTGTTTGCAATCCTTCCATACTGTCAAAATGCGGATTCAGTTTACCGCTGTTATCCGGATGAAAATACCAGTTGCTTTCTTTATCACTTAAGCCGGTTGTATCTCCGGACATTAGCTGATACATAAGCTGTTCTTTTTTATCTGACTCCGGCGTCGATCCGTCACCGACAAAGGGACCTCCCGATCCCTCTTTGTTCGTCACTCCGGGACGGTTATACCAGTCAAACCAATGCCAGTCCGTAAGTCCCAGCTCCTCTCCCGGAACAATATAATTTGTTTCATCCAGCCAGACGGTGTCGCTGGCCTGCGGAGTATCCAGTAATTTTACGGCCGCAAAGGCATCAACCTGATAAGAGCCGCCGCACTCCTGCTGATCCAGATCATAGATGTACGCATAATCGTAGGTGCTGTTATAGCCCATCATATCACCGTCATTTGTGTTGCAGGGCCGGAACCCTCCATAATAAAATGCGCTGAACATATCCGCGTCAAAATAGAATCCGAAATAAGCATCTTTATAATCATAACCCATGCCGTCATTCAAGCCATATCGGTCACTTTCATTCACTACTTTCATGGTAACGAACATAATATCCTCAGCATAGGCACGGCCATAGGAATGCACGGTTGCATATACCCGGCTCCCGGTAGGATATCCCGTAAACTTCGAAACGGGCTCACGGTCAGCATATTTATCATCAAATTCAAGATAGATGTCCACGTCCGATGTGAACCGGCCATCCACTTCCTGCATATAGGTGGGGGAAGAAGGATCCGTATCCGTGGCGTACCAGCCGGGCCAGTACGATTCTTCTTCACCGTCGACATTTTCCCGTTTCGGCCAGGATTCCGGGACAATAGAAGTTGCAAGCAGGGGCCAGGTATCGCTTTCATCCGTCCACACATCACCGGCATAATCTCCGGCTGTGATATCGCCGGAATAAGTAGAACCCTTTGAACCAAGGACAACATCCCAGTCCGTATTGATCTGATTCCCCGTCCGGTCATACCAGGATTCCGAAACCGTCGGTCCCCAGTACATGTTTTCACCGGGATTGTCCGGATGCGGACGTATTGCCCAGGGATAAGGATTTCCGTCGCTATCTTTTCCCGGCACTCCCAGCATAAAAGATACATTGGCAATATACTGATAATCACCCCATGCACCGGCTACGTCATCCTGCCAGTGATCAATGAAATTTCCGTAGTTCAGGATACAGGTCTTGAATTTCCCTTGATCCGCGTAGCTTTTTGCGCGTTCATAAACAGGATTTGCCAGTGTCTTTTTAAACCCGGGACCGTATTTTACTTCGAGGGGGATAGCAAATAACAGAACGGGAAGTAATAAACATCCTATGCGTTGAATATATTTCATGAACATAACTCCTTAAAACTCCACTTCGATAAAAAAGTCCAGACTTCGTTTAGCATCGTAATACCAGGGTCTGTCGTAATAACTGGTACTTCGCAGACCCTCCAGAATATATTCCTGATCCACACCGCCGGGATTTTCCGG
>JAWOEU010000009.1:0-22510 GCA_046482575.1 Fidelibacterota bacterium | reverse complement strand
AAAAATGTCAGTCAACTTATAAAAGAAAGCAATGAACCGGAAATGATAAGTGAAATATACGATCTGATACAAAAGAACGAATACAAGCGCTGGCAGGCAGCGCCCGGACTACGGGTTACACCAAAAGCTTTTGGTAAGGGCCGCCGGATGCCCATGGTGAATCATTTTACGATTTAAATTCTTTATATCATATATTAACAGTATGAATATCACTTTCCGGTATTTCAGGAAAGATTGAGTAATTACGACCGGAAATTTCGGTGCTGGATTGTAAATCTCTTGTTATTTTCACTATCAATATAGCTTTTCCACACAGCCTCGATCTTCTCCTGTCATTTTTCTTTTTACCGCTATAGCAGCCGGGTAAATGCAATGGTAACATTAACCCGGAAAGAGGAAGGATTAAATCAAGAAGACCCCTGATCCACCGCTTTCATGCTGCCGGGGCCGGAATTTATCATTTACCGTTCTGTGATACTGGTCACAACATATTTACCGGAATTGATTACGGCTTTATATAGTTGTATAATCGGTAAAAAGCGGGGGACATGTTATCAGTATATTCAACAGCACCGGCCTTGCGTTATCTCTTGTTTTTTATTCCGGGGATATTGCTGCAGGATATTTTGAAGCTGCCATTCTGGCTGCCGGTCCTTATTCTGTGTGCAACGATCATACTCATCGCCGTATGCAGAAAAGCAGGCAGAATTCCCGATTATCTTTTTATAGCCTGCATTGCGGTCTCCGGTATGCTGCGCGGTGGGTTAGCCGAGCAATCATATCTACAGAAATTGTTCGTAACGGAAAGCGGGGAAACTGCAACAGAACTTACCGTACTGCAGCAAAAAACAACTCCCTATAACATTAATTATTATCTTGTCGAAACGGATGTTAACGGAACTGCTATCCGTGCGACGCTTTACGCAAGATCCGGACTTCCGGTGCTTATCCCCGGCCGGTCATACCGAATGGAACCTGTAGAGATCAAGGTGATAACGCCAAACAGAAATCCGTATGGTTTTAATTACATGCAGTACGCCAAAACCAAGGGCATTACGCACCGGATCAATACCAATGCAGAGACCGTTGTCAGCGAAACCGGGATAAATGCGCCGCTGCGTTATATCGCCCATCAGGTACGCTGCGGCATCTCGGTGCGTTTTTTGTGCATTCTCGGTATTGAAAAAGGAAGTCTGGTAAACGGTCTGCTTCTGGGAATGAAATCCGAGATACCGGACAGTATTTCCGAACGTTTTCGCGAACTCGGTATCAGTCATTTACTGGCTGTCTCCGGTTTGCATGTGGGACTGATCGTGATCATCGTCTATCAATTATTGTTGACATTATCGTTGCCGAGACTTGCACGTACGATCCTGATATGTGCGTTCCTCTTTTTTTATTGTTACCTGAGCGGATCTTCACCGTCGGTGATCCGGTCTTCACTGATGACCGCGATCTTGCTCATGGCGCCCGTTTTTCAGAGACGTTATCATGCGGTAAATGCCGTTGCGGCAACCGCGGTGATCCTGCTAATGGCTAATCCTTATTATTTGCGTGATATCGGTTTTCAATTCTCTTTTGCAGCCGTTTTCGGCATATTAACGGGTTACAGGATACTTAAAAATAAATTAGCCTTTCGATCCGCTAATCCTGTTCTGATCTACGCATATGAAATGTTGCTGGTCTCTGCCAGTGCTGCCCTGTTTACCGCTCCGATCGCTCTGTATTATTTCAACACTCTGCAGATCGCCTCATTACTGCTGAATATTATAGCGATACCCCTGACCTTCTGTGTGATGATCACTGCGATGCTCAGTATTCCCTGTATATATTTCCCCTCATTCTTCTCTGATATTATTCTTCATGCACTGGATTTGGCATTAACGCTTTTCCGTGCATTGTTACGAACGGCTTCCTGCTCCGGCATCTGGACCTGCACGGTATCATCATACTGGAAACCGCTTGTTACGGGAATGGTTCTGACAGTTGCCGCAGGCTTGTTCTGTTCCAAAAAAAAAGATATGTATATCCTCCTGACGATCATCGGTGTTATCACGCTTTTATGTTTTTATTTGAACGGTCGACCGGAAATGGTTCAACCGGCACTTAAACGCGGAAAATCGCTTGTTTTTCGCAGCGGGCGGGAAGCCCTGATCATTAATACCGGTGCACGTGCTTTCAACAGTAATGATTATGATGCCTCGATCAAACCGATGCTTGATCACTGGGGAGTAAAGCGGGTGAATGTCGTCATTACTGAAGATGAAAAATATAAAACAGGCAATATTCCCTACATCCGGAGAGATTTTCCGGATTGTTCCGTTGTCTATCCGGGAAAAGAGAAACAGCGGGAAATCGAATATAAAGGAATTCTGAGGGACAGCAGCTGGTCAATGGGTAAACAGCAGATAAATATCCGGGTTCGTGAAGATAAATTATCGCTTTGCATCCGTACGGACAGAGATAGTATAATAATAAATAACAGTGGGGAGGAACATTCGCGTAATATCAATACAAATGCGCAATTACAGACGGCCCGGCATTTTTTATTTGCGGGAAAACACATCAGACAAAGAGAATAATGCTTCCAAGTTCAATGCCTTTTTCTTATATTTTAAAAGCATTAAAAGGAGATATAAAATGAAAAAGAACTTCATTATTCCGTTATTGATATTATTGTTGGTATCCTGCAGCACCACACGCTACGATAATTATGAATACAACCATTATTTTCAAAGCAGTGAACCCTATATTTCGGTAGATGAAGAAAGGGATGCTGCGCGCTATATCGCAAGAAAGATCGCCCGGCAATTCAGACGGTCGGATTACCGAACGCTTGCAGTGCTGAATTTTACGGATGAATACGGCGATCCTTTGAACCGGGGTATCTATTTTGCAGACAGGGTAGCTTATGAATTATCAGGTTACCGGAATCCCGTCGTTATTAAAAGACAGAATCTTTATGATATTATCCGGGAGCGCGAGCTTCGTCACCGCAATCTGATCCGCGAAAAAGGTTACATGATAGAGAGGCTGGTGCATGCCGATTATATACTTACGGGCCGGATCATACGCACAGAGTGGAATGAAGAGATTATCTCCGTCCGCTGCTTTGAGACCGGGACCGGCCGCGTGATATACGCTGCTACCGTCAATATTGAACGAAGGACTTACAACGGGACAAGGCGCCGGAGACCGTATCCCTATTATCCCCGGGATCGTTATGATGACAGACCTTCGGAACGGGAAGATGAGGACGAAAAAGAAGAACAAATAAAGAAACCCTCGAAAAGTGATGATGGTATTGAAAAAGTAGGAAAAAAAGACAAGGAAAAAGAAAAACCTTCGCCTTCCGATAAGACCCGTTATAAGAAAAAAACGGAAGATGAAAAGGACAAAAACAATGATGATAATTCCGGGAAAGATAAAAAAGCGCTGAAGAAAAAATCAAAAACAGAGGAATCGGAGGAAACATCTTCCGGTAAAAAAAAGGAAGTCAGAGAAAAAGAGGAAACGAAAAAAGAAAAGAAGCCGGTCCTGAAGAAATAACAAAGCATGGAACAGCAGATAAATTCATTGTATGATATCGATAATAAATACCGTTCCGATTACGGTTGCGTTATCGGTGTTGATGAAGCGGGCCGCGGTCCTCTGGCCGGACCGGTGACTGCAGCTGCGGTATATTTTTCCCCGGACAAACATTCCGAGCTGGTCCGTGATTCTAAAAAGTTAAGTGAAAAACAACGAGAGAAAGCTTATGAATGGATAGTTGAAAATGCGGACGGCTGGGCAGTTCACTCCATAGGAGTTCAGGCGATCAATAAAATAAATATTTTACAGGCATCGCTTTCTGCCATGCAGCGTGCGGTGGAAAAAACCGGTGTAAAAGACGCCCGTATTCTTGTTGACGGCAATGTTATCCCCGCTGCATTGCGTAAATACGCTCATCCCGTGCCCGGCGGTGACGGTATTTCCTTCTGTATTGCCTCGGCATCCGTTTTGGCAAAAGTTACACGGGACCGGATCATGAAACGCTGGGCAGAGATCTATCCCGAATATGGTTTTGAAAGACATAAGGGATATGGTACGTCGATGCATTTAAAGGCCATTAAATCGAGTTTCCCGACGCCAATCCACCGGGGAGGTTTTTCACCGGTAAAAAATATTGCATTTCCGGAATACCCCGATAAAAAACTTTTAGGCCGCTGGGGAGAGAACTGGGCAATTTATTATTTGATCCTGAAAGGCTACCATTTTCTTTCCCGGAATTATTACGGAGGAAAAAATGGCGAGATCGATATTATCATGCAGGAGAAGGATGTTTTTATTATGATCGAAGTGAAAAGTGCTTTTGGAAAAAGTGAATATGAGATCACCGAACGTGTCAGTGAAGAGAAGATCCAAAAGATGCTCAGTGCCGCTGAGCATTATTTTTATAATTTGAATATGTCAGAATATAATGTTAGATTTGATGCGGTTACCGTATCCGGCCGTGATTCGAACATGCCGCATATAGAACATTATAAAAATATTATATAAAGGGTATGCATGACAGAGCACCATGTATCTGAAGAGGCGGAAAAACGCCCGAAGCGGAAGAAGGGAAAACGCCGGTTTTCCTCGAAGAAAGAGAAGGTCATTTACGAAATAAAATCATGGACGGTCATTATTCTGGCTGTCTGGATTATCCGTACAATGATCTTTTGTAATTATATCATTCCGACGGGCTCAATGGAAAACACGATGATGACGGGTACTTTTGTGATCGGGAATCAACTTTATTACGGAGCGCAGACGCCGCATAAAATTGCTATTCCCTTTACACAGATCGGTTTTATGCTGCCGCATGTCAAACTCCCCGCGATCAAAAAGCCCCGTACCGGAGATATTGTGATCTTCGAGTATCCGCAGAACCGTATGTTCGACTATGTAAAACGTTGTATCGGCACCCCCGGTTCCACCATTGAAATAAAAGATAAAAAGGTATATGTGGACGGGGAGTTATTTGAAGATCCCCCCGACGCAAAGATCAATTATAATTATATCCGTTCGCGTGATTATGTCCACCCGCATATCTGGCCGCCGGGCCAGGGAAATCCCGATCAATACCGGCCGCTCTATGTCCCTGAGAAGGGAGATACTATCAATCTGGATACCGTAATACCCGAATATGCGTATAATATTCTCAGACTGGAAGGACAGGATGTCAATTATCAATTCGGGAACTGGTACATTAACGGTGAACGGAAGCGCAGATATGAGGTTCGGCAGGATTATTATTTTATGATGGGAGATAACCGGGACAACAGTGCCGACAGCCGTTTCTGGGGTTTTGTCCCTTATAAATATATTAAAGGGAAACCTACGGCCGTTCAATTTTTGCTCTGGGATAAAACCTGGAAAAAAATACTTGTGATCAGCGGTATGGTGCTGCTGCTTTTTTATGCATTTTTCTGGGACACCATTAAAGAGAAAAGAAAGAAAAAGTCCGGTAAAAAAGAAGCAGAATAATAATACTGGATATATATTATCAGCGGATAACCAGGAATAATATTTTTTCGCATGGAGGTTCAGCATGGACCGATACAGTGTGCCGCCTTACCGTATTAAAATGATTGAGCCGATTAAGCAAAGCACAAGAAAAGAACGTGAAAAATTTTTAGCCGACGCACATAACAATCTTTTCCTGCTTCCCGGTGAAGCGGTATATATTGATCTTCTGACGGACAGCGGGACCGGTGCCATGAGCCATTTTCAATGGGCGGCTATGATGCAGGGTGATGAATCATATGCCGGCAGCAGAAGCTTTTACCATTTTGAAAAGAGTGTAAAGGATATTAGCGGATATCCTTATGTTATTCCGGTGCATCAGGGCCGCGGAGCAGAACAGGTCCTCTTGCCTTTGCTTGCTCACCGTCCCGGAATGTATTTTATAAGTAATATGCATTTTGACACAACGCGTGCACATGTTGAGCTTGCCGGGGCGCATCCGATAGATAGTGTGATCCCCGCCTGTTTCAATATTGACGTTTATCACCCTTTTAAAGGGAATATGGATGTGGATGCCTGCAAAGCACACATAAAAAAGCACGGACCGGAAAATATTGCCGGTATTATTATGACGCTTACCAACAATTCGGCGGGCGGTCAGCCGGTAAGCATGGAAAATTTATGCGCAGTACACGTGCTGGCAAAGGAATACGGTATTCCCCTGATCATTGATGGTGCACGATTTGCCGAAAATGCGGCGTTCATAAAACAGCGCGAAAAAGCATATAAAAATAAGAGCATCCGTGAGATCGCCCGGGAAATGTTTGACTGTACAGATATTTTCATAATGAGTGCAAAAAAGGACGGACTTGTTAATATCGGCGGATTTATAGCTATAAAAGAGAATGAAGAACTTTTTCAGGCCTGCCGTGTCCGCACGGTTGCCTATGAAGGTTTCCCCACCTACGGCGGCTTGGCCGGAAGAGATATGGAGGCGATGGCAGTAGGTCTCAACGAAGGCCTGGAAATTGATTATTTGCAGCATCGCCTTGATCAGGTGCGTTATCTCGCGGAAAATTTGCGGAATGCAGGGATACCCATTCAATACCCTGCGGGAGGCCATGCAGTATTTATTGATTGCAAACGTCTCTGCCCGCATATACCATATTACAAATTTCCGGCGCAGACAGTATGTAATGCCCTTTATCTGGAAGCCGGTGTGCGGGGTGTTGAAGTGGGTTCCCTGCTTATGGGCAGAGATCCCGTAAGCGGAAAAAATATTGAAAGTCCCTTCGAATGGATGCGCTTATCCATACCCCGAAGATCCTATACCTATGCACATCTGGATGTGGTTGCGGAAGCCGTTGCCGAAGTCTGCAAAAAGAAAGAAAGGCTGCGCGGACTCGTTTTTGAATATGAACCTGCTGTTTTGAGGCATTTTACCGCAAAAATGAAGTACGAATAAAGAATGAAGCTTTTTATTAACGCAAATAGATGTTTTTCCGGATCATATTTATTTAATATTCAAAATAAGCTCGTTTTTTAAAGAATTGTATAGAATCAGATATCATTATTAATCTCCGTTAAGCAATTTGTTTATATTTTCTTAATAACCCGGCTGAAATCCCGCAATTTATAACTATTCGAATTCATAATATTAACATTCAATCAATTTGTAACTGAGGGTATTGCACCTTGTATTATTAATTCATATAATGGTTTCGAGAGATATTTTACATGAGAGAGTTAACCTGCAGTGAGAGAGAGTTTTTTCCTGCAAAAAGAAAAGAGGTGTACAATGAAAAAGATTGCTATGCTTTTTATCCTGAGCTTTTTGTTTGTTTTTGCACTGGCAGAAAGCGGGACGGTAAACCTGGTCTACGAGAACGGTTCCGTTTATTCCGAAAATGAAAAAACCTACTATGCCTTTGATGTACAGGCATGGATAAGCAATGGATCCGACGTCCTGAGTGATGGCATGGTTTACGTTGAATATCCCCTTAATATATTTGACGATATACTTGTTATGGATCAGAAAGTCAGTGTTGAAAAGAAAGGTATCCTTTCAGGTACAGATCCTGTGCTTGGGAACGAACTTTATCAGATCGTAAATGTTACTGATACAAGAACAGATGTCTTTGCCGTTACCTTTTCATCCAATTTCGATGGATCAAATCCGGATTTTAAGCAGTATTATGAAAGCGTATCCACCGATGCTGCCAACCCGTCAGATCTTTTACATATCGTTATGGAGGTCAGTGCCGAAGGACAGGGTGATGTGTTTTTTCCGAATGATATTCCCGGTACCGACAACTTATATTTTGACTATGAATATGAAACTTTCAGCGGCGGTCTGGATATCAGCGCAGCAACAGAACCTGTCGAAGTGGTATTCTCAACTGATCCTCCGGATGAACCCATCGATGATCCCGAGCAAGAAGGAGCCGTGGTACTTGCCGATTTTAAAAGCAAGCTGAAGAAGTCCGTTGTGGAATTAAGCTGGACCAGCATATCCGAGACCGACATTGACGGTTATGTCATTGAACGTGCCGAAACCGGCGGTGATTACGCGGAGATCGTCAGTTATGTGAATGATCCTTCACTTGAGGGAGAAACCGCGTCCACGAAACGTATCCGCTATGCTTATGACGATAAAGGCATTACTACCGGTGTAAATTATGATTACCGGCTTTCAGCGGTCGATATTTATGGGAATGTTCTTGTACTGGATCAGACATCTGTACAATCCGATAACGAACGCGATAATTTCGTTAATCAGGGTAAGGGCCGTAAAAAAGTCATGGAACTTGCCGGCTTTACACTCGAAGTAAGTTATCCGAACCCGTTCAACCCGCAATTCATGGTTCCTTTTGAACTGACCGATGCACAATATATTGATATTAAGCTGTACGATATGTCGGGAAAACGTGTACGGGAAGTCGCCACCGGCTACTATTCGGCAGGCAGATATAATGTACAGGTAAATTGCAATGATCTCAGCAGCGGTGTTTATCTCCTGAAAACAATAGCAGGCGGTCAGCGGTCCATACAAAAAATGCTGTTAGTCAAGTAAGTTCAAAGAGAGAGAGCAGCAGAAAACGGCACGTTACAAACGTGCCGTTTTTGTATTGGATAAATATATTGAATAAAACTGTATAATTAATTGCATAATAATAGTATATATTATATCTTTTACACAAGAAAAAGAGGGAAGTGAATTATTTATAAAGTAAGTATTAACAGGAAAGGGATAAAATGCGAAAAGTGTTATTAATTGCTTCTGTGGTAATTTTTACCATAAGCTCTGTTTTTGCGGCGGACGGCACAATACATCTTATTTATACGAACGGCAGCACGATCACAGAAGATAATACGACGTATTTTGAATTTGACATTAAGGCATGGCTATCCGGTGGAAGCGAAGTCCTGAGATGCGGCATGGCCTATGTAGAGTATCCGGAAACCCTGTTTGGGGAAACGGTTGTTTATAATAAAAAGGTGGAAGCGGTAAAAAGCGGTATACTGAAAAATTATACCGACACTGAATTATCCGTTAAACTTTATGATATTATAAAAAATGACACACGGATAAATTGTTTTGCCGTTACGTTTGAGGCAAGTTCCGGCAATAAAAATTATTATGAAACGATCTCTACCGATGAATCAAGTCCTTCCGATCTTTTGAGGATCCGTATTGAGGCTGCCGCCGAAGGTTCCGGATCTGTGTTCTTTCCGGATGATATTCCCGGTACGGATGATCTCTTCTATAATTTTGAGTCTGTAACTTTTTCCGGTGGTTTAGACTATTCGGAAGCCGCTGAGCCTGTAAGCATTGAATTTCCGGACGAACATGATATTGATTTGAAGAACTTTTTAGCAAAATGGGAAAAAGGGGAATTGAATATAAAATGGTTTGTAAAAGACGAAATGAATATTGCCGGATATATTCTAAAACGCAGTGAAAACGGCGGAGAATTCGTTGAAGTGAGCAGTTACGAAAGCAATGATGCATTATGTGCAGCATCAAATACGAACGGAGTTCAGAAATACGATTATACCGATCCCGCTGCCATTCCGGGAACGGATTATATTTATCAGCTTGAGTATGCCGATATTAACGGGAATATTATTTCTCTTTATACCGAAGAAGTGACGGATAAGTGGAATTATTCTATGAAGGAAGGTTTTCCGAATCCCTTCAATCCCAGTTTCATTGTACCTTTCGAACTGTACGATACGCGGGATATCAACATCAAACTTTATGATATAAACGGGAAATGCGTGCGCGACATTGCTTCAGGAACCTATTCCGCAGGAAATTACGAGATCAACGTGGATTGCAGTGACCTCAGCAGCGGTGTGTACATTTTGCGCTCAGACATGAGCGGAAAGATCGAAACTCAGAGAATGCTGCTTGTTAAATAATCTGCAGAATAATTTTATAAAAAAGCCCTCTGCGACCGGAGGGCTTTTTTTATTGACGGGCTTTTATCCGCCGGAGTTTTGCAATAAAGAAACCGTCACTGTCAGCGTCCTGAGGCAGGATCCTTAAGATGTGTTTTTCGGCAGATGCGGGAAATTTTATGTTATAATGTGAAAATGCACCATATACGGAAGCCGGTTCAAAATCCTTATGCCGGGAAAGAAAATCATTAATCTGCTTTTCATTTTCATCCGGGATGATCGAACAGGTGGCATAAACAAGGTATCCGCCGGATCTTACAAGATCTGCACCGCTATCCAGTAGTTGTTGTTGTGTTCTTAAATAGTACTGCAATTTATTTTCCGTTAATTCCCATTTTGTGTCCGGTTTGCGGCGGTATACGCCGGAGCCGCTGCAGGGAGCATCGATGAGCAGAATATCTGCTTTTCCCTTATAGGAAGTTGAGATTTCCCGAACAGGTGTCAAATGAATATTCATCACTCCGGCACGTTTTGCGCGTTGAGATAATTCATGCAGGCGCTCCGGATACAGGTCCGTTGCTATAAGACTGCCTTGATTTTCCATCAATGCGGAAAGATGCAGTGATTTTCCGCCGCCGCCGGCACAGAGATCGATGACAAGATCTTCTCTTCCGGGATCACATGCATATGCAACGAGCTGACTGCTTTCATCCTGAAATTCAAACATTCCGCGCTTGAAAAGGACATGCCGGGTCATTTCATAATGTTTTTCCAGACGAAGCGCATCCGGTGAAACATTCCCTTTTCGAAGCGGGATATCCTGCATTCTGCTTAAAAGTTCCGTTCTGCTGATCTTCAGTGTGTTTGTGCGGATATGTACTTCGGCCCGGCAATTCAGTTTCCTCAGACATTCATTCAATTGTACCGTTGAATACGCGTCTTTTATTCTTTTCCACAGCATCCCGGGAACCGACCAGCGGATTGCAGGATGTTCCGGATAAATATCGGTGTAAAAGTACTCTGTAAAATAATGTGATATCCTGTCCGTTATTCTGAAACGAATTTCCCTGCTTTCATCCGGATAATGTCGTTTGTATGCATGAACGGTCAGCAATTCCGGAGGAATATTATCTTTTTTTCTGCCGGTGCCGCGCTGTATCTGCCACGTATATAAGCTCATATTACGGATCATATCGTAATATAAGAATTCGATCAAACGGCGGTCTTTTGATCCCAGATAATGTCTCTTGCGGAAGTACGCATTCTTTATTTGGTCCGCAGCACGGAGGCGGGTGGTTTTATAAATCCATTGTGAAAATAATTCCGAACAGTGATTAAGCAAAAGCGGGATGTTTTTCATCAGATCACTTTATATGTACCAATTTTTTACTTATAGATGCATGAGGAGTGGATAAGCGGTAAATATAGAGGCCGGACGGTAATGCATCCGCTTCTATCTCCAGATGGTAGGAGCCGGCCGTTCTGAAATCCTGCAGAGGTGTGGCAACCACCTGTCCCCTGAGATTCATTATATCAAGACGCACCGCCGTATTATAGGGTAAGGTATAGCTGATGCGGCAGCGATTATTAAAAGGATTGGGATAACTTTGCGATAACCGAAGGTTTCCCGGGTGCATAGGCGCCGGGGATATTCCAACCACATCTCCGCGCTTGATCCGTAAATTGTCCAGGATGAGTTTTCCGGTACAGGGATCACTCTGCGATGTTTCGCCCGTCGTGATCTTCATATATATTTTTTCTATATAAACCGGCGGAGCAGCTGACTCGTTAATTCTCAGAGGAGCGATCATACTTCCCCAGTCCCCATGCCAGTCCGTGGGCCGGGGCTGTATGCCGAGCAAATGCGTTCGATTATCTGCATCCCTGCAATAGATCCGGAACTCGTACCGTTCATCTCCTGTGTAAAGATCAAAGAAAAGGGAATCCGCATAATGGTTTATCAGAATATTCTTATATAAAGAGACAATTGCATAGCTGGCGTCAAATTTATAATGCAAGGACATCGCTTTGCGTTGTTCTGTGCTGTCCGGGGAAAGAAAGGATGCATCCGCATCCAGACCGGAAGATTCCAGGTAGAATCCCGCCGTGTCATCGAAGGTTTCCACTGTGTAGATACCGGGATCTTCAATAACGGAAAACGCGACACTGTCTTTTATTCCCTGAATCTCTGCAATGATCATTCCTTTTCCGGGCACGCCCGCCGTAAAGCGGTTATTGCTCAATTCACCGCTGTTTGCGGTATTTTCCCAGCTGACTGCACCCGGATCAATGATAAGCGGAATATTGTCGGCGGTTTTTGCCGTATAGCGCAAACGGATCTCTTCTCCTGGGTAAAGCAGATAATGATCATGATCAAATGCGAAACTTCCTACAAGCGGTTCACGGTTGCAAGCCAGGAGATATTGCGGACTTTCATTAATACTCAGACGGATAGAATCATTCGCTGTCAAATGAAAGGCAAGGGTATCGCCCCTATATCCCTTGACAAGAATATAGGGTGATGAAACCGCATGATGGAGATCTTTATTGCCGCTGAAAGACCAGAGTACGCTCAGGGTATCATTGAAAGTAAGAATAAATCGATCGTTCTCAATTTGCGAATCAGAAGGACGGAGTGTATCAATATGAGATATCAGTGTTTTCAGTGCATGATAAGACGGCTTGGGAGTTCTGTCGAATTCAAGGATCCCGAAATTATGCTCCGGTTCTTCACTGTTCGTACCGTCATTTTTCAAATCATAATAGATTGCTGACCGCAACTGTGGTTCCATAAGACAGGTGAGAAACATCCTGCTGATATACTGTGCCTGTTTTTTCAGACTGATATTCGGCCAGGCATTATGGGTTGGGTAACCGAATTCACTGAAGTAGACAGGTTTATTACCGACAAGGGATTTAACGTCATCCATATATGATCGAAATTCATTTTCAGGAGGATACGCGACCTGATAAAGATGGAAAGAGACAGCATCCATATAATCACCACCGCCTGCGCCGAAAACATCACGGATAAAATCAAGTCCTTCAATATACGGATCGGGATTCCCGATCGCCGGCGAGGTTGCACAGCCGATAACCGTCACATCAGGGTCCGTCGACTTAATAGAATCGTAGGCGGTCTGCAGCAGTAGGGTATAATCTTCCGGATCCGGTTCCGGGGTCCAGAACAATACTCCATGATTGGGCTCATTCCATATTTCATAATGAGTGATCCCCAGGGGCGCGAAATGTCCGACAACCGCCTGACAATAACGGGCGAAAGCAATCCGGTTTTTTTCTGTTGTTACGCCGCTGCCGTTACTGGGAGCATAAATGGTATTATTGTAATTGAGGATCATATAAATGTCAATATTCCGTTCAAGAGCAGCGGAAACATAATTTTCAACTTGCCGGGGAATAGTGTAGACGCCGGAATCCGTTTCCACGTCCGACCAGAGACATTCATCCCGTATTATTTGTATACCGGCTTCGCGGCAAAGATCAAGTTGCCGGATCATGGACAGAGAGTCCATATCCGCCCGCCTGAATTGTCCGAAATGCGTCTGCACGCCGAAGAAAATATCGTTTGCACACAGCAGAGAAACTGTCAGAATAATTAAGGAACACACTTTGGATCTCACGCTCAACTCCTTTTATGTACATAACTAAATGTAAAACTTTTTATCGTGTTATCAAAATGCTTAGCAATATCCGGCGCCGTTAGCGATTATTTCATTATTTTCTGATAAAAGAGTACATTTTTCCATAAATATTCTTATACTTCATCATGAAAAAGATACCGTATATGTACCGGAGATATATATTTCTACTTGTTCTGATTCTTGCTTCCTGCGGCAGATCACATCATAATGAACTGATCTACCGCTTTCATCCCGGTGACAATGCCGTCTGTCTGGATTCGCTTAAGACCCTGATATTATCGGAAAACGGAATTGAAATGTTTGCCAGCTATCCCGATTCAAACGTGTGCTTTATTCAGTATGACCGCTATAAGACACATCAACAGGGTATTGAAGAACACTTTCTGACGAATGGATATACTCTTGAACTGCTTCAAAAAAATACCGTTGAAGAAAAAGAAAAACCATGGGAAAAAAAATAAAGGCAATAGCGTTGTTATCGGGAGGACTGGATTCCGTTTTATCAGTTGCACTGATCAAAAAACAGGATATTGAAGTAACGGGCTTATTGATTCGAACCGGTTTTACCGATCATAAAATTGGGGGAGAAGGCAGTATAACTGAAATTGCAGAGGCTCTCGGCATACCTCTCCGCATAGAAGATATCCGTGATGAATACTGGGATACCTTGTTCTACCCGAAATACGGTTACGGAAAACATATGAACCCCTGTCTTGACTGTCATATACATATGATCCATGTCGCCGCCGGCGTTATGCAAGAGGAAGAAGCTGATTTTGTTATAAGCGGCGAAGTAATCGGACAGCGTCCCAAGAGCCAGCTTGCACATCAGATGAAGATCGCCTGCAGGGATAGCGGGATAGAAGGACGTCTTCTGCGGCCCTTATCGGCAAAACGTCTCAAGCCCACTATTCCGGAAAAAGAAGGCAGCGTTGACCGCTCAAAACTAAAAGGATTTCACGGGCGCGGCCGTACACCCCAACTCCTGCTGGCAAAAGAACTCGGTGTTGAAAATCTTGCTGTTGCGGCCGGAGGCAATTGTTTTCTGACCAATAAGGAATTCAGTGAACGGTTCCGGGATCTGCTGGATATTTACGGGAAGGCAGATTTTCCCAAAGAAGATATTCCTTTACTGCGTATCGGCAGACATTTCCGTTTATCCGGGAAAGCCAGACTGATCATCAGTCGTGATGAATCCGAATACCATCTTTTACGGCCGTATCAATCAGGGCGCTATGCCTTTGAACTCCGGGACGTGATCGGAGCGATCGCGGTCGGAACGGGAACATTCAGTCGTGAAGACATGGTGCTTGCCGCCGGTTTACTCGGACGGTATTCCAAGGCGGAAGACGGGCAAAAGATCAGAGTATGTGTGAAGTATAAAGACAAGGAATACGATATTCTCACTTCTGCACTTTCTGTCGCCGATCCCCTGATAGCAAGACTGCGTATATAAAAAACACACCCGTTTTTCTGGTGAAGAAATTGCACAAATTTTATTTGATATAAGACAATAATCATAGTAGTTTTTCATGGTTTGAGGGTTGCCGTTGCAACTCGTTTTTTTATGCTTCTTTTTGAGGAGATAATGTTAGAAGAATTAAGAAATTATATCGATAAGATCCTGGATGAACTTGGCTGGGAACACTTCGATTTTAATGTGGAACGGCCGCGGGACCGGGCTTTCGGACATGCCAGCAGTAATGTTGCACTGACATTGGCAAAAGTACTGAAACGTCCGCCCCGGGATATCGCCGCCGAATTGGTGAGTAAACTGGAAAACCGGATACCGGGTGTCGAAAAGATCAGGATCGAAGGACCGGGATTTATCAATATATATTATTCTTCATCGTATTTTCAGGCTTTTATTCCCCGTATCCGAAAAGAAAAAGAATTATTCCAGCGAGATAACAGCGGAAAAGGGAAAAAAGTCCAGGTTGAATTTGTTTCTGCAAACCCTACGGGTCCCCTTACGATAGGACACGGCCGTCAGGCCGTATTGGGAGACAGCATTGCACGCATACTGGAATGGCACGGATATGATGTCACACGGGAATATTACTTTAATGATGCCGGCCGGCAGATGCGTATGCTGGGACAGTCCGTCTATGCACGTTACCGGCAGATTTCCGGCGAGAAGACCGTGATCCCCGAAGGCGGTTATGAAGGAGAATATATTGCAGATATCGCAAAGAAGTTTAAGGAAAAATACGGAGAAGGTCATTCGGACAGCGATTTACAGATCTTTATTGATTTTGCCTCACAGCAGATATTCGATACGATAACTGGCAGCTTGAAGCGGCTGAATATTGTTCATGATGTATATTATAATGAAAAAGATCTCTATGAGGATGGAAAGATCGATGCGGTTTTAAAGGAGCTTGAAAAAAAAGAATATATATACAAGAAAGACGGCGCCATATGGTTTAAAGCAAAACGATTCGGTGCCGAAAAGGACCGTGTGCTTGTTAAAAGCAGCGGTGAGCCCACATACCGGCTTCCGGATATTGCCTATCACCGTGAAAAGATACGGCGCGGATTCGATCTGATCGTGGATATTTTCGGCGCGGACCATCATGCAACCTATCCTGATGTAAAAGCGGGACTTGAAGCACTGGGCTGTGATACTTCACATATACGTGTTCTGCTCCATCAGTTCGTAACGCTGACCCGCAACGGCCGGAAAGTAAAAATGTCCACCCGCAAGGCAAATTTTGTAACACTTGATGAGCTGATCGACCTTGCCGGTCCCGATGTTGTCCGTTATTTCTATATTATGCGGAATATGTCGTCTCACCTTAACTTTGATATTGCCCTGGCGCAAAAGCAAAGTGATGAGAACCCGGTATTTTATCTTCAGTATGCCCATGCCAGGATGAACAATATTCTTGTGCACAGTGTTGAGAAAGGAATAGATTCCTACGAAGATGCCGACTTGAGTTTGCTGAAAGAAGATGAGATCATTGCATTGTTGGAGATCATGATCGAATATAGGGATATTCTGCATTTATGTCTCAGCAGTCTGGAGCCCATGCATCTCGCTAACTATTTGTACCGCCTTGCAGGTACATTCCATAAATTCTATACGGTGCATCGTGTTGTCACGGAAGACATCCCGCTGTCGAAAGCCCGTTTACAACTTATTGAATCGGTGAAAATAATTCTGGAAAACGGTCTCCGGCTGCTTGGGATCCGAGCTCCGGAGAAAATGTAACTATTAAGAGGTTTTGAATGAAATATTATGGGATAACATTACTCCTTATCATGTCAGTTCTGATCAGTTCCTGTTTTTCTGCGACAACGGAAACAGTAAAAGCAACCCCTGAGCAGCATGTTGCGGAAAATAATACAGCAGAAAATGAAAAGCCGGAATCCACAAGCAGTAAAAGTACCAGTGAAAAGAACCAATCTGAAGAACATTCTTTTCAGACCTCCGGACAGGAGGAAAAATTATCAGCGGAAGTGACGAATCCTTCGGCGCCTATGGAGTTTTTAAGTCCTTTTGACCAGCATATCACCCAGGCGAAAGTACATTATGTTGACGCTCTTATCGCCCGGGAAGAAGAGGATTCACTGGAAGTGGAATTTCAGTTAAGTATTATCTTTGACTTTCTGGCAAAAATTGAATCTTACAACACTATGGATGAGATCCAGTATGAGCAGTTTACAGAATTTACCGATAAAATCGTTCGCGATTTTGAACAATATACCGCGCAGATCCGGGAGCTTCATGAGAAATTCTCTCTCTCGGATTTACATGAAGCAATGGAAAAACTTACCGACGATCATTTTGCGGGCAAAAACGATTATGAAGTTCTTGAAGACCGCGACGGGCATGTCCCGATCATCATCAACGAACGTGTTGCGGATGCCATCAAGGTGTTTCAGACAAAGCGGCGCGGTGATATGCAGCAATGGATCCGTATAAAAGCGAAATACGAACGTTTATTCCGGAAAATTTTACGCGAAAATGGCATACCGGAGGAATTTATCTATCTGAGTATGCTCGAAAGCGAGATGAAGACCGATGCAACTTCCTATGTCGGTGCTGCCGGGCAGTGGCAGTTTATGGATTATACCTCTAAAAGTTTTGGTTTAAAGTATGACTACTGGGTTGACGAACGCCGGGATCCTGTAAAATCGACGGAAGCGGCGGCAAAATATCTTTTATATCTTTATGAAGAATTTCAGGACTGGTATTTGGTCATGGCCGCCTATAATGCCGGTGAAGGCAGAGTGGGACGTTCAATCCGTTATGAACATACCCGCAATTACTGGGAAATGCGAACTTTGCCGAGGGCGACACGAAAATACGTGCCCTATATCATGGCAGTTGCAGCTATCAGTATTCAACCGGAAAGATACGGCTTCAGAAACTATAACCCCCGGCAGATCTGGAGCGGAGATTTTGACACGCTGACACTCAAACAAAGTTATGAACTCGAGAAAATAGCCCGGGTATGCGGTATCAGTTTTGAGGAATTACGGGAAATAAATCCTGAGCTGCGTAAATTCAATACCCCGGCCTATGACTACAGGATCAATCTTCCAAAGGGGAAACGTTCCGTGCTCGCCCGGGAAATAAATGTCCTCGAAGCATCACCAACACATGTAGTGTATAATGTCAAGGCCGGTGACACCTTGTCTGATATTGCTTTACGCTACGGTGTCAGGGTTGATGATATTGTAAGAGCGAACAAATTGAAAAATAAAACATGGATCCGGGCCGGTCAAAAGCTTATCCTCCCTCAGACAAATTCGACATATCTGACATCGGGAAGCGTACACAACAGCAGTTCTTCATCCGGGACCGGGAAACCGGATCTTTCCGCCTCACACCGAAAGATCATATATGAAGTTAAGCGGGGAGATACTCTCGGAGAAATTGCTGAGATCTATGACACCCGTGCTTCCCGTATCCGCGTCTGGAACGGACTCGTTTACGGAGAACATATTTTCCCGAAACAGAAACTGAACATATGGATACCAAAAGGAAGTTCCTATGAAACGTTAAAACAGTATCATACGGTTAAGAGCGGCGATTCGTTTGAAGAGATTGCGCGGCAATACGGGATATCCCCGGACGAACTGAAGAAACTTAATCCCCGGATGAATTATTCAAAGATCTATCCCGGCGATAAGATCAGGATACAATAAAATACTTGCATAAACTTTAAAAAAAAACTATCTTACACGGCTATGAGAAAAGCAGAAATTATAAAAGAAATATCGGCAGCAACAGGCTTAACCCAGGTTGAGACAGAAGCTGTCATTGAAGGCTTTATATCTGTTGTCAGTGAAGCCTTGATTCAGGGGGACCGGGTAGATCTTCGGGGTTTCGGAAATTTTATTTTGAAGACCCGTAAAGCAAAAGCAGCCCGCAATATTTCAACCGGGGAAACCGTTCATGTAGCCGAGCATTACCTGCCCTACTTTAAAGCCTCTGAATCGCTAAAAGAACGCGTCAATAAGAATTTGAAATAAGTGTGTACAAGGAGGTAATTTAATGCCCTGCGGTAAAAAGAAAAAGAAAAGCAAGATCCGGAATCACAAACGGAAAAAGCGCTTAAGAAAGAATCGTCACAAGAAAAAGAATAAGTAGATAAAAAGGGACTGTAAAACAGTCTCTTTTTTTTATGGGGACAAAAAAAACCTTTATACCTTTCACACTTTTCAGTATTTTCGTGCAGGATGTTACAAATACTGAGCATTTCAGACATAACTGCCCGTATTAAAAGCAAGCTGGAAAACGATATTTCGGATGCGCTTCTGCGCGGAGAAATATCGGAGTGTAAATTCCACAGCAGCGGTCATATTTATCTGGTATTAAAAGACAATACCGCTATCCTTCCGGCGGTAATATGGAGAAGTACAGCGTCACGGCTCAGAACGCTTCCGGCCGTTGGCATGGATGTGATCGCTTATGGGCGCCTGAATGTCTATCCCCCGCACGGCCGGTATCAATTTATTATTCAGTCCCTTCAGGATGCCGGACGCGGTGAGCTTTACATACAGTATGAAGCGGTAAAAAAACAGCTTATCGATGAAGGGTTGTGCAGAGCGGAAAGAAAAAAGGCAATACCAAAATATCCGATGAAAGTGGGAATTGTCACAAGCGAAACCGGGGCGGCATTACAGGATATACTTCATGTCTTCCGGCAGAATGCAGCGCATATACATCTGGATCTGTCCTATGCAAGAGTTCAGGGAAAAGGTGCGGCTGAAACCGTTATTGCTGCGCTTGAACGGCTGAAAACCGCTGCGCCGGACTGTGTTATCCTTGCACGCGGCGGAGGCTCTATCGAGGATCTCTGGCAATTCAATGATGAAACACTTGCACGTTATATCGCTGATTATCCCTTACCGCTTGTGACCGGTATAGGGCATGAAACCGATACGAGTATCGCGGATTATGTTTCGGACCACCGTGCATCGACCCCGACAAATGCTGCGGAATTTATCTGCAAATACTGGCGGGAAGCGCGGAATACTCTCAATCAGCTTGATCATATTATGAATTCCCGCCTCGAAATATTGATGGATAAAAAAAAGCGTCAGCTTCGGGATCTCCGGCGTTATCTTTCTTCACGCAGGATCATGGAATCCCTGCTTTCGTGGGAATATCGTATTGCGTCAATCAGGCAGCGGATGGGATCCGGTATTGAAAGTCATACAGACAGAAAAAAACAGCGCCTGGACAATTTGCAGAAATACCTCTCATCACGGCGCATATCCGATTCCGTGCGCTCAGCTTTTGAAAAAAACCATTTTCTCCGGGATGCGCTCGAAAAGGCAGCGGGAAATCATTTGAAGTATAAAAAGATACATTTTAACGGTATTAAGGGTAAATTGTTTGCATATTCTCCGCATCACCTTTTGAAAAAAGGATATGTGCTGGTACGGAACCGCCAGGAACAGCTGCTTCGCAGCGTTAGGGGATTATCCGTGAATGATGAGATCCAGATCGAATTTCATGACGGATATGCGGATACGGGAATTAAAAGGATCAAAAAAAAGGATAAAACATGATAAAAGAAAAATCTTTTGAAGAAGCAATGCAAGAGTTGGAATCCATTGTTAAAAAGATCGAAGACGAAGAAACTCCGCTTGAAAGCATACTTGAACTTTATGAAAGGGGAACGGAGCTGAGTGCGTATTGCCAGGATATCTTGTCCAAAACACAGGAAAAACTGGAAAGCATTCAACCCGGGACGGAAAATTCCGGGGTATCGGAATGAGAAAGATCACCTTAATTCTCTTTTTATTGGCGTTACTGTTTATATCCTGTGAAAAGTACAAATCTCTTGCTGACGGCAGCGATATTGCGATACGTACATTGGTCAATGAAGATCTGTGGGATCATATCAGCGAAGATCTCTCCCGAAAAGTCGAATATGAGATTCGCACTCCGCAAGTCGAAAAACTCTTCTATTTCGCTCCGTTCGAACTTGAGGATTATAAAAAATATCGTAATGACAAGCTGGTCCTGCTGATCGCAACGCTGGATGGAAATGACAGGATCTCCAGGTTTATCCGTCAGCGTATCGGTGAAAATGTACGCCGGCAGGTGGAGAACGGTGAAAAGATATTTTTCTATGAATATGATAAATATGCCGAACGTCAGACCTACATGCTTTTGCTTGCAAGAGACCGGGAGGAGTTGAAGACATTTATTAAGGATCACGGGAAACAGATATATCAGGCTGTGAATAAGGGATTTTTGTCTTCAAAATTTGCACAGGTCTATCATACGGCTGAAGAAAAAGCACTGTCGGAAACGCTGTATGAACGCCTGGGGTTTTCTTTCCGGCTGCCGCACGGCTATGAGATCATCTACCTGGACACCACGCGTAATATCCTGCATCTGGGACGACCCCGTCCGCAGCGGAATATTATCGTTTACTGGCAGGAAGGCGGGTTCAACCGTGTTATTGACAAAGAGTGGGCCCTGCGGACAAAGTATTGGCTTATGCAGAATCTTATGGAAAAGATCTATATAGAAAAGTCCTATCTGCGGTACCGTACAGTGGAGTGGGGAGGAGTGATCAACAATAATATTCGCGGACTTTGGGGGCATCCCACAAAGATAATGGGCGGTCCTTTTACCATGTTCTATTTCTATGACGGGGTAAGCAACCGAACCTATCTGATCGACTGTATGCTTTTTGCTCCCGGACAAAGTAAAGCGGTGTATTTACGGCAGATGGAGATCGTGGCAAGTACTTTTTATACCTCGGAATAAGCAGACAGACAGGATAATTCGTAGACAGGATCACCGGATTCACTGGATGACTATTTAGGCGGGATCATGCTTAATAGACAGGATAACAGGATTTACAAGATATTGTTTTAGACAGGATCGCGGGAATGCGAAGAAGGAAGGTCTGCCTTACCTCTTGGAAATCACTAAACACTGCTTTCTAAACGCTAAACGGAATTGAGTCGTCAGATAGTGGAAATCCTGTGCGCCAACCGGCGGATCAGGATGTCATGGTTCCTTCGTTTCAACAATGCCTCAACAGCTCAACGCCTCAACATTCCTTTGGTCCCTTCGTTATTTTGTTAAACATAAAAAAAAGGCTGTCGGAAGACAGCCTTTTTTTCTATGTGAGGTTTGTTTATTTCAGGAAGGTCATCTTCTTGACTTCGACAAACTCACCTGCCTGGAGACGGTAGATATACATACCTGTCGCGACACCATTACCATAGTCATCGCGTCCGTTCCAGACGATCTTCTTATAACCGGCATCAATGTTATTACCGTTAACAAGCGTACGTATCTTGCGTCCGGCAATATCATAAATGACCAGTTTTACATCCGAAGCTTCCGGGAGTTCAAAATTGACGATCAAAAGGCAGAGCTCATTGATAAATTGTTGTCGAATCTCAATAAACCAGAAGAAGAAATTGAGGCTTTGTGGGCAAAGGAAGCTGAAGAGAGGATAGATGCATAC
>JAWOEU010000069.1:0-11322 GCA_046482575.1 Fidelibacterota bacterium | reverse complement strand
CTTGAGCAGCAACGTAAAAAAAAGGTAATGAAAGAGAACAAAGATTTGCGAATGGAGATATTCCGGCTCAAACAGGAGCTTGCGGGGACAAAGAGCCTGCAGAATGAAAATGACCGCCTTCGCGACATGCTCGGCTTTCGTGATACATCACAATATGAGACCATGCCTGCCCTTATCACTTATAAAGGGTTTAAGGAGGGTTCGAATATTATCATGCTGGATAAAGGTGAAAAACATCATGTCAGCGAGAATGACGTTATTGTATATAAAGACGGACTGGTCGGACGTGTTATAGCAAACGGGAAATACAGCAGCATGGCAAGCATGATCGTGGAACCGGATCTTCGCGTAAGCATACGCATTGATCCTGCCCGCGTCTATGGTATTCTAAAATGGCATCACGGGAACACTTTTGTTATTGATGATATACCAACAAGTGTTGAAATAAGACCGGGCATGACCGTTAGCACATCCGGGTTTTCCGATATCTATCCTGCAGATATTCCTGTGGGCCGGATCACAGAGGTTGCTTCATCGGAAAATGGATTTACCTATCTGATAGAAGGAGATTACGTTGTTGAATTTAAGAAACTGCGTGAAGTCTTTATTTTGAGGGAGAATGGAAACTAGAACAAAAAATTCGTTGGTGCTTTATATAATTCTGGGCATTCTGTTTATTATCAGCATCATTTTTAACGATTTTATCGGTATAGCCGGCATTCATCCGGATATTCTTTTGATTATACTGATTTTTCTCGCCTTTAGGGAAAAACCCTTTATCGTACTGATCGCTGCGTTTGTTTTTGGCTTTTTGCAGGATATCTTTCTGCCGGGAAGCATTCAATACTGGGGGCTGACGCCGTTGTTTAAAACACTTGTCATATACGGACTCCTGAAACTTAGACCCTTTTTTAACAACCTGAAAGGCGTTGGTTTTTTTGCGGTTCTGTTCGGCATAATCTTTTTGTATTTTATGTTTTATGACTTGCTGTATTATTCTGGCTACATAAAACCTTTTATTGTTTTATCCCGTTATGCGCTCCCGGAAACTGTCTATACTTTTATTGTGCTTTTAATTGTTCATTTTATTTTCCCGCTAAAAAACAAAGAAAAAAGTTTGCTATGAAACGGGAAACAAAAAATCTGACAAGCAAATATCGAATAATTACAATAATAGCTGTATCATTATTGATATTTGCGGTGTTAATTGCACGTTTTTTCAATCTTCAGATCATCAATTATTCCGTATACCGCACTGAGGCGCTGGGGAATATGTTGAACCGGATCGATATTGCCGCTCCGCGCGGCTTGGTTTATGACAGGAACGGCAAGAAGATCATTTATAACGTTCCCTGCTATAATTTGGTTGTTTATCCCCACATTATTAAACAAAATCCCGAAACGTGGAAAAAACTTGAGACGGTCACCGGCGTACCGGTGGAAACATTGATGAAAAACATGAAAAAAAATCAATACGGAGCTTATCGTCAGGCCGTTGTGTTGCATAATATTGATTTTAAGACAAATACCGGGATAAATGAAGATATCCGGAATTTTCCGGGTGCAGAGGTCGTATTCAGCCCCATACGCGAATATTGCGATGATATTAAAAGCGGCAACATTTTAGGATATACGGCACAAATACGCAGAGGGGATATTTATAAATATCGTCAGCGGGGATATAAACTGGGAGATTATATCGGTTTTGACGGTATAGAAAAACAGTATGAACATTTATTGAAAGGAGAACGCGGTTACCGGTATAAGCAAGTGAATGCGATAGGAAAATCGATCAGTGATCAGGCTTATGAGCAGATCAATCCCGTTCCCGGGAATGCGCTTTATTTAACGATCGATTTGGATTTGCAGGCTCATGCCGAATCCCTTCTGCTGGATCATAACGGGGCAGCCATTCTTATGAATTATGAAAATGGTGAGATCATGGCAGCAGTTTCTTCTCCAAGCTATGATCCGGATATTTTTACAGAAGGCCTGACTCAAACGGAATGGGATTCCATCATGCAGGATAAACGCATCCCATTGTTTAACCGTCTTATCCGCGGTCAGTATCCGGCGGGCTCTGTTTATAAGATGATAGCGGCAATAGCCGCATTGGAAAAAAATGTCATTACACCCTCTACGGAGTATGAATGCACAGGATCTTACAGACTGGGTAACCGGGATTATAAATGCACCCATGCTCACGGTGTTGAAGATCTCAACGAAGCCATAGCACATTCATGTAACGTTTATTTTTATCATATAATACTTGATCTGGGAATTGATGTATGGAGCGATTATGCAAAAAAGATGGGGTTTGGCCAGGCGACCGGTATAGATCTTCCCAAAGAATTGGCGGGACTATCCCCGGACAGGGAATTCCTTGATGAACGGTATGGAAAACGCAAATGGTGGAAAGGGATGTGGCTGAACATGGTCATCGGCCAGGGAGATGTGTTGGTAACACCTATGCAAATAATTTCTTATACCGCCACGCTGGCAACTCACGGAAAGATCGTGACTCCGCATTTTTTACGCTCTGTCCATTATACGGATGAACGTTCAGAAGAAACAGTGGAATACCCGGTAAAACATATTAGTGATATTTCCGAAAAGACCTGGAAAGAAATAGAATCGGGAATGCGGAACGCCGTTCAAAGCAGCAGGGGAACCGGGCGGACGGGAAATGTCTCCGGCCTGGATATGTGCGGGAAAACCGGTACCGCACAAAATCCCCACGGTCAAGAGCATTCATGGTTTCTCGGATATTCCCGAAAGAAGGGTTTCCCTTATGCAGTGGTTGCATTTGTAGAACAGGGAGGTACCGGAAGTGAAACAGCGGCGCCTATTGCCGGCCAGCTTCTGAAAGCGTATTACCATATGAGATAAGCATGAGATTCAAAGATTTTTTTAACGTAAAAATTTCAGAACTGGATGTACCGTCATTGGTTCTTGTCTTTATCCTCTCGGGTTGTGGTCTTATTGCCATATACAGCGCCAGTTCCTTTGTGGGTACCGGCGCAAATATGCAGTATTTCTGGAAACAAATACTGGGTATTGCCGGGGGACTGGCAATGTTCATTATGCTTTATTCCATCCGGAAAAGTTTTTTGCTTAGTTATGCGGAAGTCCTATATATTGCCGGCGTTATTCTTGTAATAATTCCTTTTATTCTGACCATGGTTATTTCCGGAACAAACCGATGGATCACATTAGGCTCCTTTCAGATACAGCCCTCGGAATACATGAAATTCATTCTCATCATTATGCTGGCAAAGATCTTCAGCGAATCAAGACGTTCACCGCAGAATCCGGGCTATGTTCTTTATCCACTCGGTGTTCTGCTTATACCTGCAGGACTTGTATTTCTCCAGCCGGACCTGGGGACAACCTTTATTTATGTTGTTATTTTTTCTGCGATGCTGTTCGCGAGCGGGTATAAACTTTATTATATATTTTTGATCATTGCGCCTTTTATAACGATATTTGCGGCTTTCAACAGCTGGGTTTTTCTGGTATGGGGGATTATTGTGGCTTTGATCATTTTTCTCAACAACAAAAATATTATTTTTTCGGTTATAATGTTCCTGTTGAATATACTTGTTGGTATTATGACTCCCTTTTTCTGGAACGCGATCAAACCTTATCAACAGCAACGGATCCTGACCATGCTAAACCCTCATCTTGACCCCATGGGTGCCGGCTATCAGGTAATACAGTCACAGATCGCCATCGGCTCGGGAGGACTTCATGGTAAAGGTTTTTTGGAGGGCACTCAATCGCATCTGCATTTTTTACCCGAACAGCATACGGACTTTATTTTTTCAGTGATATCCGAAGAATTCGGTTTTATCGGGATAAGTGTTATTCTTTTTATGTTCTGTTTCCTGATCCTGCGCTGGTTTATGATGGCGCTTAATGCCAGGAGTACCTTCAGCGCCATGCTGATCGTCGGGGGAACGAGTGCTCTGATGGCACATATTTTCATTAATGTGGGCATGACGGTCGGTCTTCTGCCCGTTACCGGAAAACCGCTGCCGTTTATCAGTTATGGAGGAAGTTTTTTACTGACCGCTTTCGGGTTGGTGGGACTTGTCCTGAACGGTAACGCCGAATAAGTTTTTTGTAATCCGGGTTGTTTGCCTTTAATCTTTCGCAGGAAAGACTATAATTTCTGGTTTCTAATTAGCGTATAACTTCGTTATATTAATCCGATGGAAAAACTGATAGTAAAAAACAGAAAAGCATTTCATGATTACCGCATCCTGGATAATTTTGAAGCCGGTATAGAACTGCACGGAACGGAAGTAAAGGCTATACGTGAAGGAAAGATCAATATCAAAGAATCGTATTGCGCATTTCATGGTAATGAACTTTTTCTCTTCCAGGCGCATATTTCTCCCTATTCCCATGCGGGTTATGAAACACATGACCCGGTGCGGCCGAAAAAATTACTTTTACACCGCAAAGAGCTGCAGCGTCTGAAAAAGAAAAGCAGCGAACAGCATCTTACGATCGTTCCGCTGCGTTTTTATTGGTCCGGGAATCATATAAAAGCGGAGATCGGACTGGCTAAAGGAAAAAAATTGTATGATAAGCGACGTGATATTGCTGAAAAAGACATGAAGCGCAATCTGGAGCGTCATGCAAAGCATTGAGAAAAAGGAGCTGTAGATGGATCGTTTTCCTCCTCTGAATGAACAGATGGATATTATTCGAAAAGGTGCTGAAGAGATCATTCCGGAAGATGAACTTGTAAAAAAAATCGAAGCCGGTATTAAGAAAAAAATCCCACTGCGCGTAAAACTCGGTGCCGATCCCAGTCGCCCGGACCTGCATATCGGTCATGCTGTTGTTTTGGGAAAAATGCGGGATTTCCAGGATCTGGGACATAAAGCGGTATTGATCATCGGAGATTTTACCGCAATGATCGGAGATCCTACCGGCCGCAGCAGGACACGACCGGCCCTTACACTGGAAGAAACAAAGCAGCACGCGCACTCCTATTTCGAACAGGCCGGCATTATACTACGCAAGGACAATCTTGAGATCCGCTATAATTCGGAATGGCTTGATACAATGAACTTCAGGGATGTGATCAATCTTTCTGCAAATTATACGGTGGCAAGAATGCTGGAGCGCGATGATTTTTCCCGGCGTTTCTCAAAGGGAATATCGATATCTGTACACGAACTGCTGTATCCGCTCGCACAAGCCTATGACAGTGTAGCCGTCCGGTCCGATATAGAACTGGGAGGAACGGACCAGAAATTCAATTTGCTTGTAGGCCGGGATATTCAGCGGGAATTCGGGCAGATACCGCAGGTTATTCTGACCATGCCGATACTTGAAGGACTGGACGGTAAAGAAAAAATGTCCAAATCCCTGGATAATTATATTGCTATTACCGACAGTCCCGAAGATATGTACGGTAAGATCCTTTCCATTAGCGACGACCTGATCATGCGGTATTTTACGCTGGTCACCGATCTTTCGCCGGAACAAATTGAACTTCAGAAAAAAGCAATGGAAAAAGGAGAAAACCCCCGGGATATAAAACACCGGCTGGCATGGCAATTGGTGCGACGCTACCACGGAGCACAGGCGGCTGATGCGGCAAAAGAACATTTTCGGAAAGTTTTCGTAAAAAAAGATATTCCTGACGAAATAGAGGAATATTATATTTCAGAAACCCCGTTTTTCATTAGTAAGCTCATGGTGGAAAGCGGACTTTGCCGGTCCGGCGGAGAAGCCAAACGCTTGATCGCTCAGGGAGGTGTTTATATTAACGGTGAACGTGTAATGGATCATGCACTTCCTCTGAAGGCCGGCGACGGGGATATTCTTAAGGTCGGGAAACGAAAATTTCTCAAACTTCGTATAAAAAACGCGTAACCATTTGCAGGCAAATTTTTTAAGATATAAAATGAAATGGTCTACCCTTGCTGAAAAAACACATCAGGAACTGAAGCGGCAAGCGATTTTCGATCCGCATGAACATTTGTTACTGGGATTTTCCGGGGGGCTGGACAGTATGGTTTTACTTCATGTGCTTCTGGAATTGCAGCCGTACTGGCAATGGAAACTGACTATCGGGCATATCGATCACGGACTTCGGCCGGAATATGATGAAAAGGAATCTGTCTTCTGCAAACACTATGCGGAAAAGCTTCAATTGCCTTATCTCGAAGAAAAATTACAGTTGCACGCCCCGGAAGTAAAAAAACATTATTTATCAACAAGCACGCAAAGTCCCGGACTCGAATCTCTGGCGCGTGCGGAACGTTACCGTATTTTTACAACATGGGCTGAAAACGTGAAAGCGGATGCGGTGCTGACGGCACATCATGCCAATGATCAGGCAGAAACGATACTCTACCGGATGCTCACCGGATCGGGAATCCGGGGACTTACCGGGATCCCGGAAGAGCGGGGAATTTTTCGCCGGCCTTTTTTGCATATTCTTCGCCAGGATCTTGAAAATTATGCACATGAAAAAAAGCTTCCTTTTTGTGAGGACCTCAGCAACCGGAACGAAAATATTATCAGGAATAAAATACGGCACCGTCTTATCCCTTTTCTGAAAAAATCGGGTTTTAAGCAAACAGAGAACAATCTTGCACGTTCTGCGGAAAGCCTGGAAGAAGTAAATGAAGCGCTGGCGTTTTTTGAAAACATATGTATTGATAAGGTGGTGTATAAGACCGAAAAAGGTGTACACCTGCAGCGTGCTGAATTTAAAGAACTGCCCCGCTATATGCAGAGCAGCATATTACGATATGTTTTTGAAAACGAGAAAAAAGTAAAGCGGCATATTTCCCGTCAACAGCTTTCCCGGGTAATTGACTTTATTATTCGAAGCGATACCGGCAGAAGCATGGAACTTCTGGGCCATAATATTGTAAACGAAAGAAAATATATTACATTGTTCCACTGCGCCCCAATGAAATTCTATTATGCGTTCAACTGTGAGAAAAACAAAGGTGCAGGAGATGAAGATGCAGGATTCCTGTATATTGATATTGTACCAAATACGGCAGCACTTGATGATCGGCAACAGAAACAGGCATTTTTTTCACCGGAGATAATAGGTAAAAAGCTTGTATTGCGTTCATGGGAACCCGGTGACCGTATGACGCTTTTCGGTTCATCAGCTACGAAGAAGGTAAGTGATATTTTAAAGGATAAAAAAGTCCGGGCATCAGAAAAAAACACATATCCGGTATTACTTGCGGATAATGAAATAATCTGGATCCCGGGCGTGAAACGTTCAAATAAATTTCCGGTTGAAAAAAAGGATAAAAAAATTGTACATATATTCTATAAAAAATTGGAGAATATAAATGATCAAAAAAACCTTAACGCTTGATTACGGCGGCAGTTTTGATGGAACGGTGCTCGATCTGCTTATCTCTGAGGAAGAAATACAGGAAAAAGTCAAACAGATCGCAAGGCAGATCTCGGCGGATTACCGGGATAAAGAAAAACCGCCGATCGTTATCGGTGTACTGAACGGAAGTTTTTATTTTATGGCGGACCTGCTTCGCGCAATGAGTATTGAAGCAGAAATGGATTTTATTAAGATATCTTCCTATCAAAAAGCGGGGTCAACAGGCACCGTACGGCTGATCAAAGATATCAGCGCCGATATCTATAACCGTGATGTTATACTGGTTGAAGATATTATTGATACGGGCCTTTCTATAAATTATCTGCGCAAACATTTTGAAAACAGTCATCCCGCCTCAGTTCGTGTGGTTGTGCTTCTGTATAAAAAAGAGATCACTGAAGTGGAAGTTGAACCCGAATATGTGGGTTTTGTGATTCCGGATAAATTTGTAGTTGGTTACGGACTGGATATTGAACAGCAATACCGGCGTTTACGTGATATTTTTGCTATGGAGATGCCGAAAAAAGAATAAAAAGGGACATTATCTCATAATAATTTAGTATATTACTCAACTGTAAAGGAGAATCAATGTTCAAAAAATTTTATCATAGTCCCGACAAAAATCAAAACAACAAGCAGCCCCAGCGTCCTCCCGGCAATGGTCCTGATTTTCAGGGGCCGGTAAAGGTCCCCAAAACACCGCTGATCTGGATTGGATTGATAATAGTTTTACTTATCCTTGCCCAGATATTCGGTAATGCCGGAACTGCCAATCAGAAAAAACTTACCTATACGGAATTCAACCGTTATCTGGAGCAGGGAAGAATTCAAAACGGCGTTTTTGAAGGTAATATTATGACCGGGAAATTCACGGAACCGGTACGTGAATATGTAAATGACAAAGAAGTCGAATATACCGAATACAAGGTGACGATTTTACATCTGGACACGGAATTACTTGAAAAATGGGACGAGGCGGGACTGAAATACGAGTTTAAAGAACCGACTGTGGGGTTCCAGGATATTTTACTGAATATTTTGCCTTGGATCGTCATTATTGCCGTATGGATCGTTTTGATGCGCAGGATGTCTGCCAACCGCGGCGGCGGTTCGGGCGGAGGCCTGTTTTCTTTCGGGAACACAAATCCCGCAAAGAAATTTAATCCGGAAAGTTCCAAGATCACATTCCGGGATGTTGCAGGCTGTGTCGAGGCCAAAGAAGAACTTGAAGAGATCATTGATTTTTTAACAAACCCCGAACGCTTTCAGCGTCTCGGCGGCCGCATACCGCGCGGAGCGCTTCTTCTGGGACCTCCGGGAACCGGGAAAACGCTTCTGGCAAAAGCGGTAGCCGGGGAAGCAAAAGTACCTTTCTACAGTATTTCAGGCGCCGATTTTGTCGAAATGTTCGTTGGGGTCGGAGCCAGCCGCGTACGGGGACTTTTTGAGCAGGCGCTGAAAAATTCACCGGCGATCGTATTTATTGACGAGATCGATGCTGTCGGAAGACAGCGCGGCGCCGGACTGGGCGGGGGGCATGATGAGCGCGAACAAACATTGAATCAGTTGCTGGTGCAAATGGACGGTTTTGATTCCGATGCGAGCGTGATTGTGATCGCAGCCACAAACCGGCCGGATATTCTGGATTCCGCATTATTGCGCCCGGGGCGTTTTGACCGGCAGATCGTTGTGGATATGCCGGATGCAAAAGGCAGGGAAGGAATATTGAAAGTCCATACCAAGGATATTAAACTTGCTTCCAATGTAGAGTTGAAAACCATAGCAAAGGGAACACCGGGCATGGTGGGTGCCGATCTTGCTAATATGGTCAATGAAGCGGCATTGCTGGCTGCCCGGAGAAATCATAAATCCGTGACCATGAAGGATCTTGAAGATGCGAAAGATAAGGTCATGATGGGAACGGAACGTAAGTCCATGCTCTTAAGCGAAAATGATAAACAGATCACCGCGATCCATGAGGCGGGACATGCGTTAGTCGGGCTTCTGCTGCCGGATGTTGACCCGGTCCACAAAGTTAGTATAATTCCCCGCGGACGGGCACTGGGTACTACGCACATGCTCCCGGAAGTGGATAAGTATAATTACACCAAATCCTATATCACCGCACAGTTACAGGTGATGCTCGGAGGCCGTGTCGCCGAGGAGCTTGCAAACGAAGACATAACGACCGGAGCAAGTAATGATATTGAGCGGGCAACGGAAATGGCGCGCCGCATGGTGTGCGAATGGGGAATGAGTGATGCCCTGGGAGTTACCGCCTTCGGCACCAAAAACCAGGAAGTGTTTCTCGGCCGTGATTTCGGAACTTCAAAAAATTACAGTGAGGCTACTGCACAAAAGATCGATCATGAAGTGCAGCGAATCGTACATACAGCTTATGAGGGTGCAAAAAGTTTATTGAAAAAACATTTTGAGATCCTGGAAAAGATCTCTTCCACCCTCCTGGAAAAGGAAACCCTTGACCGGGAACATCTTAAAAAGATCCTGAAAGATAACGGGATCGAATTAACAAAAAAATAACGGTTCTTTGATATAATATGGCGAACGATCTCAGCACAAAAATCATGGGTATTCTGAATATTACCCCGGATTCTTTCAGTGACGGCGGGCGCTTTTTAGATCCCGCCGAGGCATATGCACATGCCGTAAGAATGCAGGATAACGGGGCGCACATTATTGATATCGGGGGTGAATCCTCGCGCCCGGGATCTCAACCGCTTTCTCTGCAGAAAGAACTGGATCGTGTCATGCCCGTTCTGGAAAAAGTTGTCAAGCTGAACGTTAGCGTATCCATTGATACCACGAAAGCAGAGGTCGCCGAAGAAGCCCTGCGTCTCGGCGCCAATATGATCAATGATATTTCCGGTTTGCGCTTTGATCCGCGGCTTGCGGATATCGCCGCACGGTACAAGGCCGGACTGGTGATCATGCATATGAAAGGAAAGCCTGAAAATATGCAGCAGGCACCGGCGTATAGTGATGTTATCCGGGAAATATATTGTTTTTTCCGGAAACAAATGAAAATTGCTCATGAAGCCGGTTTGCATAAAGAACATATAATTCTTGACCCCGGTATCGGTTTTGGAAAGAGACTTGAGGATAATATTGCAATTTTCCGGAACCTCGAAAAATTTCTGGACCTTGGATGTCCGCTGATGATAGGCGCATCACGGAAATCAATGATCAACGATATCTCGCCCGCGGCTGTTGACAAACGTTTGCCGGGATCGATCATCCTTGCCGCCGCTGCCGTACTTCGCGGTGCGAAATACATAAGGGTACATGATGTGGCTGAGACCGTGCAGGCATTAAAGGTTTTAAAAAGCATATGGTAGAATTGTTCAACATCGGTTTTATTTCCGTTTCGCTTATCGATATCATCGATATAGTTGTTGTTGGCTTTGTTTTTTACGGCACCTACCTGCTTTTCCGCGACACCCGTGCGAGTCAGATGCTGTACGGTATGATCGCGATCGCCTTTCTTGGCTTTATTGCTCATTTGCTGAACTTCCGGGCGACTGCCTGGCTTTTTGAACGCCTGGCCACAGTATGGGTCATTTTGTTCATTATTCTTTTTCAACCTGAATTACGCCGTATTCTTTTGTATATTGGTCAAAATCCGCTTTTACGCTGGATGTCAAAAGCGGACAACAGTGAGACCGAAGAAATAATCACTTCGGCTATTGAACTGAAAAATTCTGGATTGGGCGCGCTGCTTGTCGTCATGCGGGACAGTGGATTAAAGTCGATTATTGAAAGAGGCGTGAAGATCGATGCGCAGATCAACCGTGATCTGATACTTTCGATTTTCAATACGGGATCACCACTGCATGACGGGGCGGTGATCATTTATGAAGATCGCGTATTGGCAGCAAAAGGTTGTCCTGGGAGGCCACGAAGTTCAGCACGGG
>JAWOEU010000029.1:0-8854 GCA_046482575.1 Fidelibacterota bacterium | reverse complement strand
GAGGGCTTTTTTTTCTTTACGTATTACCTCGCGGCTGATATTCAGGCCATAGAGGATTCTGCGCTTGTTGTAGATCGGGGTTTCCGGTGAGTTCAGATATTTGGCATCATCTGTTGATCCGGGGAGTGTGCGTCCTCCGAAACCAACGCCATTGCCACGCTCATCAAGGACCGGGAACATGATGCGGTCCCGGAACCGGTCAAAGAGGCGGCCGTCTTTTTCGGACCTTACACAAAGCCCGCTTTTAAAAAGAAGTTCCGCCGGGTAATTTGCGGAAAGTTTTGAGACAAGAAAATCCCAGGAATCGGGCGCAAAACCCAGTTTGAAAGTTTGAATGGTCCGTTCCGTCAGTCCCCGCGACCGCAGGTATTCCAGGGCTTTTTTGGCGTTCTTTGAGAAAAGTTCTTTATGATAGATCTCAATGGCTTTGACATGCATTTCACGCAGTTTGCCGGTATCGCTTTTTTCTTTCGGAGATATCTCCTGATATTCCAGCGGAATGTTTGCATTTTCTGCAAGCAGTTTCACCGCTTCGATAAAACTCAGTTTTTCATATTCCATAACAAAATTGATCACATTGCCGCCGGTGCCGCAACCGAAACAATGAAAGATCTGCTTGCTCGGACTCACACTGAAAGAAGCGGTTTTTTCATCATGAAAAGGACAGCGGGCCCAGTAATTGGCACCCTTCTTTTTCAGAGGGAGATAGGAAGAAACGACATCCACGATATCGTTGGAATCCTTGATCTTTTCTATCGTATATTCCGGAATTTTTGCCATTCGATAATTTACATTCCGCCCGGGAAAATGAAAAGATTTAATATGAGATTTAACAGCCGGCAGGCAAGGACCGTCAGTTATCTTCAGATAACCCGGATACAACCGGTTTATCCGGAATAGTGCGCATACCGTCGATAAATATTTGATAGGAAACTTTTTTATATTCTTCGACATTCTCTACGGAATTCCAGGCATCCCAGAGCAGCCTGCCGCTGACGATCCGGTCATTATTATAAATAACGGTCAGACAGATCCCGTCGGAAACGGCAACCTCCCTCAGTGTGGTGTTCCGGTTGTCGTCCATTACCTCTCTCTGTGAAGGGTCGGTAAACTGCAGAAGCGACCAGGGAATACGTATCCGGACGTTATCGTTCTCAATACGTACACCGTCCAGCGTGCTGAGCGTATCGCCGGGAAGTGCCGTTCGCAGCTTCCCGATCTCCTGGTAACTCCATTCATAGAAATTATTTTTCCATCTGATCAAATTCCACGGTGCACCGTCGGTAGCAATGGAGTGATAACGTTGTGAGCTCTCTGAGGTATTGTGCCATATACCGAAAAGATCATAAGCCTCCGTAACGAACATGGGTGAATACGCGGAATTGTTAACGGCAAGAAGAAATTCGGCGCGATTGCTGACCGTGGAATCGTTCAGCAAAACAGATTCTCCCAAATCAGAACGGTACGTATCAAAAGCGACCCAGATCGTATCATTATCCGGCAGGTGTTCGGGGAGGTGGATATTTGCATAAAAATACGCATTATCCATATCGGCTTCCAGACTGTCAAGACCTCCGTTTCCATAGCTTGCCGGCCATCTTGTAAAATAGGGGCCGGGTTCTTTAAAACCGACCAGCCCGTAATTTTGTTCGGGAGCGGTTACATTCTGCCACATAGGCCGTCTGTCTGAAGTACTTCCGAAGGGTTCTGTGATCCAGGTGTTTTTGAACCATTCATCGATCCATGAAAACAAGAGCCCGCCTGCGCACCCGCTGCTGTGAATGTTTTTTAACAGGCGGACATTATTTTCCCCCTGTTCTCTTTCACTGTGCCCGCCGTGATCTATACCGCTGAAGGAAAAATGTGCATTTCCCCAGCTTGAAGGCGCGCCGTATTCCGCAATAAGAAGCGGAATATCTCCGTAATGTGCCTTCAGATCATGCAGATAACCCAGGTAGGAATTGGGTCCGTATTCATCGGAATAGGTCTGGTAGCCGGGATCTTCACTTATAAAATCGGGATAATAAGGATAAGCGTGATAACTCATAAAAAATCCCGCAGGAGCATTATAACATTCAATACCCGCCAGATCCATACTTGCAATATCTTCTTCCGTTCTTTCGGGATCTTCGGTGGGATGCGTCAGCGGATCCAGTGTGGGCCAGCTGCTTACACTTACGGGCCGCTGCATGTGATAGGTATTGAATTCATGGGCAATTAAATGATCGAGCCGCTGTGTCATCCAGGTATCAATGGGCAATGCGTCATGGATGCGCAGATGCTCTCCTTCATGATCCTGATAATCCGGATAGAGCACTTCAAGCATTATTACTTCACCCGGGTAAATCTCCCGTCCGATGATGTACCCAAGCAGCCAGGGACTGATATCGCTTGTAAAATCACCATAGGCTCTGCCGTACCGGTGTCCGATCATCCGGTTCCCGTGCATGCAGTCAATGATCTCTTCGATATCCGCGTCGAACTTCTCTGTTTGGGAACTTATAAGATCGTTTTCATAAATTTCATCAAGCCAGACGCCCTGAAGGAGAAAAAGGGGATTATCGGGATGTTCAATATTGTAGTCCCGCAATTCTTCATAGAAGCGGGGATAGTGCAATGTATACGTTCGTATATAATTCAGACCCGCTTCCGCAAGATCCTCTATCCACCGCCGGTAATGATCACGTGTCGCGGCCATCTGCCCGGGCTGCGTTCCCGGAAGCGCAACTCCCAGATTGATACCTTTTAAGAACAGCGGTTCGTAACGGCCGTTTTGCCGTACTCTGATAAAGCCGTCTTTTGCAGTGAAGGGAAGTTCGACAAAACGGTTGATATAAAAGAAATTTGTGTCGGAGAATGACAGTTCCGTTTCACGGATCACTGCAGATGCACTGTCCGGAAGTATGATCCTGATATCGTAATAATGCGTAGTTATATGCTGGTCTGAAAAATCGTCGATATTTGAAGGCATAACATTTTCGCCGGTATGCGAAAGCATGATCAGTTTGGCGGAACTGATGTTGTATGCCGTTTTTAAGCGCACGATATAGATCCCTGCCGGGACAGGATGTCCTTGATCGCTTCGACCGTTCCATTTGATCTGATGCAGACCCGCCCGAAAGCTAAGCGGTTTGAATGTGCGAATGCGCCGGCCCTGCACGTTGAAGATATCAATCCGTATATCACCGCCTTCGCGAAGATAGAAAGGGATCATACTTTCTCCGCTGGCTGGATTCGGATACGGAAAAAGAAGACGGGAATTCTCCAGGGCGGGATCATGCAATTCTGCGGTAAAAAAGCCGGCGGAATCACTTTCTGCCGTTGCAAGTACCGTGTTTTCGCCGGCGGGGGAGATCGTAATTTCTGCATTACACACGGCACTTCCGTACTGATCATGCAGCATTGCGTTCACCTGTCCGGAAAGTACCGTTAGCGGCAGCAAAAAAAACAAGAAAAGTGAAAAATATTTTTTCATTGTCTGCATTCAGGTACGAAGTATAACTTATTCTCTTTCAAACAACACGTCATTCCAGGCTAAAAGGCCAAGAGTTGTCCTTAGCCGGTTATTGTTACACAACTCTGTTTGAGCACGTTTCGCCCCGAAGTACGTTCAAACAATTTTCAACCGTCATCACCGCAAGGATATTGCGGGTGGAAATACTTGCGCTGCCGGTATGCGGCGTAAGAACGACATTCTTAAGATCCGCCAGCCCCGGGGTGAGTTCCGGTTCATGCTCGTATACATCAAGTCCCGCCCCCGCGATTTGTCCCGTTTTCAGTGCTTCGATCAATGCTTTTTCATCCACGACAGGTCCGCGGGCAGTATTGATGAGATAGGCGCTGTTCTTCATGATAGAAAATTCTTTTTTTCCGATCAAATGATAATTGTCTTGTCTCAGCGGAATGTGCAGGCTTATAAAATCGCTTTCCTTCAGCAGAGTATCCCGGTCGACATTCTCGGCGCCTATTTCCTTTTCCAGTACGGGATTAGGTTTCCCGCTGTAGAGTACGCGCATGCTGAAACCTTTGGACATTAATGCAAAAGCGGTCCCTATACGTCCCGCACCGATCACGCCCAGGGTTTTTTTCCGGATGTCGGATCCCAGCATCAACATGGGCTGCCAGCCGGTAAATTTTCCTTCCCGGACAAAGGCATCGGATTCCGGGATGCGACGGGCAATGGAAAAAAGAAGGGCCCAGGCCAGTTCTGCCGTGGTTTCGGTAAGAATTCCCGGTGTATTGCAGACCGCGATATTCTTTGATCCGGCGTAATCAATATCGATATTATTAAATCCTACCGCGGTATTGGATATCACTTCCAGTGACGGTGCGGCATCAATGAGTGACTTATTGATCTTGTCATCGAGAAAACAGATAAGGCCGTGGACATCCCTGACACGTTCACGAAGCTGAGCGGGTGACAATGCCGTGTCGCTGTGGTGAATGTCCGTCTCAAATTCCGAGCCGGTCAGCAAATCCATTCCTGCTTTCGGTAAACGGCGGGATAAAAATATTTTCTTTTTCATAGGTACACCCGAAAAAACGGTTATAAGGTTTTACAGAGTTCCTTCTTTTTTCCCGTCCGGTTCCAGATCCTCTTTCATCTCCTTCAGTATTGCATCGATTTGCGGTCCGCTCAGGGTCTCAATAAAAAGGTTGGTCCAGCGGGCACCCAGATTCCCGCCGGCATTCACCGTAAAACGCAGATGTAATTCAGTGGGAGAAGAGCCTTGGAGCCTCCAGGTAGTTTCTGCGATGTCTTTTCCCTGGAAACTGATTTCGTCACGGATAGTATTGCCCGGGCCGAGAATATATTCACATTTACCCCGGGAGACCTTCTCACCTTCCCAGTAATAGCCGTTCCCGTTTTCCAGAGGCGTGAAGACCATCGTGGTGTCGTCCTGATTCCAGATCGGCCAGAAGCGGTTCTCATAAAGGTCGATGATCTTATCCGTAACAGCCTGTGAAGAAGCCTGTATGGTTATCTCCTTTTCAAGCTGTCCCGTTTTCGGCAGAAAGATACCGATAACGATAAAGAGAACCACGGAGGCGATAAGAACAATGCTGAGTACTTTTAGAAATTTCATGCTTTTACTCCTTTAAACAGAGAAGCTGTTTAACTATTATAATGTATTTTTCTTTTCCGCCTTCAGGTGATAGACAATAAGTGCGATTCCTGCGAGGACCATGAAAAAGCTCAGCAGTTGTCCCATTGTTACCCATCCGAAAAGAAAGCCGAGCTGCGGGTCCGGCTGCCGGAAAAATTCGCAGAAGGTACGGAATACGGCATAACCTATCAACAGGACAGCGATACGTATTGATCCCGGAGCATCTTTCTTATGCAGCCAGAGCATAATGAGAAAAAGCGCCAGACCTTCGAGCAAGGCTTCATAGAGCTGTGAGGGATGCCGCGGATGTATATAGCCCGCTTCAATATACTGCCGCACCACCGGGAGCGGAGTGGAATAATCAAGTCCCGCCTCACCGGGGAAATACAGCGCCCATTTTACATCGCTGATACGGCCCCAGAGCTCACCGTTCAGGAAGTTTCCCAGGCGGCCGAAAAAGAGTGCCAGCGGAACAACCGTAACCACGTGTCCGCCGATATGAAAAAAGTTTTTTTCATACTTTCGGGTCCACAACCAGCCGGCCAGTATACAGACGATCAGGCCGCCGTGAAAGGACATACCCGAGAATCCCACAAGCTTACCGTCCGAGAAAGGCCAGATGATCTCAAGGGGATGCTGTATATAGTAAGGAAAATTATAAAAAAGCACATAGCCCAGGCGGCCGCCGATAAGAAGCGCAATGATAAGCCAGGAAAAAAGGGAATCAAATTCTTCATTCGTCATATTAACGTTATTGAGTTTGATCTGCCGGCGCATCCAGAGGGCAAATAATACGAATCCAAGGACATACATGAGCCCGTAATAGCGCAATTGAAAATTTCCTATCTCGAAAAGATAGGGCTGAATATGATGAATACTGTGTTCTAACATAGGCTTCCCGTCTGTTTTAGGAAATTATACGAATTATTGCGGGGAAATGAAACATCGAATTGGAATATCCTTAACGGCAGGGACGGGACAAGCATAACGTCAGCAGGAAAAAAATTAAACCCGGCCGGCGTTTCCGGCAGCTGCAGGATCTTTTTATCCGCTTATGCTCTTGAGCCACTTGAGAGTGCCCGGAATGTTCCGCCAGAATTTTTTACTGTAAAAAATGTAGTACAGCGCTTCACTTTTCGCTCCGGGAGTGTAACGTTCCGGGAAATTATCGATGACTTTCTTTGAAATTATCAGTTTGGGAACATGAGGATTGGCGGCGATCTTTCTCAGGATCTCTGCATTCTTTTTCTTTTTCGCTCTTTTCGCAGGTTTGAGATAGATGAAATGCTCCGTTATTTCCGTTCTCTGGGGATCAAGAGCATATTGCAGTTTTTCATCCTTTATTCTTCTGTTTCCCGTGGCTTTTTCATGTCCGGATATGTCCCCGTCACGCCTTGCGATTTACGTTCCGCGGTTTTTCTCCGACAAGATAAGCATAAGCAAAGTTTTCCTCATAATCCCGGAAAACACGCCAGTAGGCATACAGGGCACGCCGCAAAGGCGGGTCGGACATTAATTTATATGACAATTTCATGATCCCTGTTGCTCCGAGGTTCCTGAACATCCTTGATTCCATCTCGGAAAGCGGTATTGAAAAGTCAACCAGCGCGATTTTTGAAAAACCGCGTTTTTCCAGCAGCGATTTCCATTCCTCCTCCGTATAGGTGTGGAAACCGTCCCAGAGCTCTGCCAGGCCGCGGATCACTTTCATGGCCGGCTTTGTTTTCCACATCATTTCGATATCTCCCGTTTTCCCTCCCGTTTTCAGCACACGGAATATCTCGGAAAAAATTTTCTCTGTATCCAGAAGCGTTGTTACACATTCTGCAATAATGATGTCAAAACTTTCATCAGGGAAGGGTATCGGGTTAACGGTACTTTGTATGAAAAGCAGTTTATCCTGGAGTCCGTGATCTTTTGCACGGATCCTCGCTTCTGCGATCATGTCCTGTGACTGATCGATACCGGTCACACGGCACTTGTATTTTTTTGCGATATGAAGAGCGGTAATGCCCTTGCCGCAACCCAGTTCAAGGACCTTCTTATCAGCGGCAATGCCGCATTTTCGCAGCATTTCATCGGTTTTTTCCAGACCGCCGGGATGCAGGCATTGCGTACCGCAATTAAGCATAACATTATTAATATCCGCCAGACCAGTTATATTATTCATATTACCCCCTTATTGTTTTAAGATCGCTTATAGCAACATACCTGTTTGACCGATAAAACCTTACATAAAATCAAACAGTGCTTATATTCCCCCTCAATGTAAAGAAATCCTCACGCAAAAAGAAGCAAACTGACGGCCATCACCACCATGCCACTGATAAGTCCCCCGATGGCAATGTGATGTTCACCGTATTCTTCGGCAGCGGGAAGCAATTCATCAAGTGAAATATATACCATAATACCGGCAACGCCGGCAAAAAGCAACCCGAACGTCAGATCGCTGAATATCGTTCTCAAAACAAAAAAACCGACGACAGCGCCAACCGGTTCCGCAAGTCCCGATAAAAAGGACAGCCAAAATGCTTTTCTTTTACTTTTTGTAGCATAATAGACGGGAACGGAAACGGCAATGCCTTCGGGAATATTATGAATGGCAATGGCAACCGCAATACTGACCCCAAGAGCGGGATCAGTCATTGCGCCCACGAAGGTAGCGAGACCTTCAGGAAAATTATGAACGGCAATGGCCAGCGCGGAGAACATCCCCATGCGGTACAGCTTTTTATTATCCGTTGTCCGGATAAACGTTTTTTTATCAAGATTCTTTATTTCATGGGGATTCTCGAAGTCGGGAATAAGCCTGTCAATAAGGGCGATAATACCGATACCGGTAAAGAAAGCGATCACGGTAAGGATATACCCGCTTTTGTCTCCAAGCGTTGCAGACAACGAATCTTTTGCTTCGGGAAATATCTCAACCAGGGAAACATAGATCATGACCCCGGCAGAAAAACCAAGAGCAGCCGCAAGAAATTTCGGGTCGAACTTTTTTGAGAAAAAGGCCATCAGACTGCCGATACCGGTTGACAAGCCCGCAAAAAGCGTCAGACCAAAAGCAAACAAGATGTTCTCATTGTTCATAATTCCCTCACTGCCGGCAGCGATATTGTCTTCGTAATTGGAATTAATATAAATTAAAAATAAGATTTTTCAAAGGAGAGAAAAAGCGGGGCATAAGATAAAAAGATATCGTTAAATTACCGGCCGCTTCTTATCGGAAATAGCGGGATCCCGCATGTTACGGGTGGCGGACTGAAGGTGCTTAGAAATAATACCAGATACTCTTATATTTTTCAAGATTCTCTCCATCCGCCTCCAGACGCTGTAAATATGTGTAGATGGAAACGTCCGTATAAAGATAATCCTCAATTAAAAGCGACATTGATTCCCAGGGATAGAAGCGGTAGATCCTTCTTCCGTCGGGAAGGATCATGACAATTTCATGGTTTTGCCCTGACCGCAAGTGGGATTTACCGATCTTGGGAACATTGAAAACGGGTTCATCGGTCCGGACAATACCCGGCAGCAAACGCGCCTCTTCCTTCTGTTCCTGCTCGATCCGTGCGATGGGAATTCGGAAATCGATCGTTTCTTCCTTCCCCTTGGTGTTGAAAAGATAATAGGGATCAATGCCGGAACGTTTCAGGACCTTTCTCAGAAAGGCAGTCTTGAATTGAAAACTGTTGTAATAGGTGAACACCTGCTGGTTGTAGACGCTGATCCCCGCTTTCCGGAGC
>JAWOEU010000133.1:0-8712 GCA_046482575.1 Fidelibacterota bacterium | reverse complement strand
ATGCGTCTAATGACGAAGGAGATCTGCAAGGTCATACTGCTGAACCGGGCGCACCGCGCTTACCGGGATATTACCGTTTCCATCGGCAGTATCAGCGCCTCAATAGTACATCCGCGGGAAGTGTATAAACCGGCAATTGATCATCTGGCTTCAGCCATTATTTTAATGCACAATCATCCCAGCGGGGAACTGAAACCGAGCCGTCAGGATATTGAGATCACCCGCATGATTCACAAAGCCGGTGAGATCCTGGATATTCCGCTTCTTGATCATATTATTATCGGGCACCGGGGATATGTGAGTTTACGGGAACAGGGGTTTATGGAGTGAAAAATGGAAATACTGAACTTTTACGAAAAAAGCCGGACTGCTTTAGCACATCTGGATAAAAACGAAACCGAAGCAGCTTATAAAGTCATAAAAAAACTGCTTACAGCGTTTCAGGGGAAGGCATTGATATGGTATCTCATGGGCAGGTATTATGAACAGAAAAAAGATATATTTCACTCGATCGACAGCTATACGCGTGCTCTGCATACGGACCCCGCATTTCTTTCCGCTGCGGAAAAACTTCTTCAGTTAAACAAAGACAACTATTCCGTTGGTGAACTTAAATATCTTTACAGTCTAATCACTGTTTATAAAAAAGGTTCTGAAGAGATGTACCAGTTCTTGCAGAAATTCAAAAACACTCCCATAAATGCGGACCTGACAGTACCGGATCTGGACCAGGACCGGCTGTCTGCAGATGAATTGCCGGGGATGGATGATGATGCGTATATTCAGCATTTGATAAGGGGAATGGATAAAATTGAGGAAGACCGTGCAAAAAAAACCGCGCAAGAACCGCCGGAAAAAAAAGACATTTCTTCTGAAAAAAAAGATCAGGCCGGGACCGGTATTCCCAAAGATTTTCAGCCTCCGCCAAAACAAGCTCCTCCACCGAATAATAATGAGAAACTTTCACGGTTAAGCTCCTATGGAATTGAAACGATGACAATGGCTCAGATGTATATCCGTCAGGGACTATATGAAAACGCAATGGAGATTCTTTTGAAATTGCAGAAACGAAATCCTTCTTCGGAACGCATCGAAAATGAGATAAGCCGGGTAAGAGAACTAATAGCTCAAGAAAATAAGGAAAAAAATGAATAAAGAACGTTTGAAACGTCTGCGTGCATTGCTGAAAAAAAATAACATCGACGCCATGCTGGTGCGGTCCCCTTCAAACTTGCGTTATATTTCCGGATATTCCGGTTCAAACGGGCTTGCCTATATTACGCGTGAAAAGGCATGGTTTTTCACAGACTTCCGTTACAAAACCCAGGCGGCTGCAGAGGTCAGGGATATGCAGGTTTTTGTGCCGCAAAAAAAGGACCTTTATGCCGCTATGCAGGATTGCAATTGCATAAAACCGGGCACACGTATCGGTTTTGAGGGGAATCGCCTCAGCTATGCGGAATACAATAAGGTAACAAAACTTTTCCCGGGGGCAGTTTATCGTGATATGTCAATGCTCCTTGAAAAACTGGCTTCGGTGAAAGATGAAGAAGAGCTGGATTATCTGCGGGAAGCCGCCCGCATTACGGACGCCGCTTTCAACGAACTTCTGGATAAGATAAAACCCGGTATAAGCGAGCGCCGGCTGGATGCAATACTATCCTTTATTATGAAAACACAGGGAAGCGAAAAAGACAGTTTTGATACGATCGTTGCCTCCGGGATCAACGGAGCGAAGCCTCATCATAAAACTTCGGAGAAAAAACTGCAGAAAAATGAATTTGTCACTATAGATTTTGGTGCCATGTATAACGGCTATCATGCAGATGTGACCCGCACCGTCTGCATTGGAAAGGCATCGGATAAACAACGGAAGATCTATGATATTGTCCTGGAGGCCCAGCTTAAATCCCTGGAAGAACTTCGCGCCGGCCGGAGCGGAAAAACAATAGATGCCGTTGCACGGGATCATATCGCGTCAAAAGGATACGGTGAATATTTCGGTCACGGCCTTGGTCACGGCCTTGGACTTGAGGTACATGCCGAACCCCGCCTTTCGCCGAAATATGAAGAAACATTAATGAAAAATCAGGTCGTGACGGTAGAGCCCGGTATCTACACTCCCGGCTGGGGCGGTGTGCGTATCGAAGATAATGCCATTATCGGCGAAAATGGGTGTACCAACATAACAACGGCCAACAAAAAACTCATCGAACTTTAAAACTGCCTTTAGTGGTCATACGGTCTGGAAAGATCTTATCAGATGGAAATAAAGAATATTGTTTTTGATCTCGGTAACGTTATCGTTGATGTGGATCACCGGCGATTTACTGAAGCTATGGACTGGCCCCGGGAAAAGTACTATCAATTCTTTCATTCACCCTATTTCCGGGAGTTTGAGACCGGAAAAAGTAACGAGCACGCCTTTTTTCAGAAATTATCGGAATACATTCCGATCTCTCCCGGAGATGAACAACGGTACCGGAACCTGATACATCGCGCCTTTCCCCTGAGAGCAAAGACCTGGGGTATAATTCACTGGCTTCGTCCGCGTTACCGTCTCTTTTTATTCTCGAACACAAACAGTCTCGATTTTAATGCCATCAATGCATTTCTGGATCTGACCACTCCCTTTGAAAACGTTTATGTTTCTTACAAACAAGGCTTTTTAAAGCCTTATAAGGAAGCATATGAACGTGCTGAGGCACTTTTTCATATCAGACCGTCAGAAACATGTTTTTTTGATGACCGTGAGGAGAATATCCGGGCGGCAAGAACTGCTGATTGGCATGCCTTTCGGGTTGAAAATGAAGACGATCTTGTTCATGCCCTGAAAAAGCTGGGTATTATTAATGATCATATGATCCTGTGAGTTTCAGGCAATGTCCGGAAAAAATGTAAAATTATCTATTTCATATTTCCGGGGAGTTCTTTATTATTGTTCCATGAAAAAGATCTTACTGATATATGCCTTTCTTAGTGTTTTTGCTTACGCACAACTGGATAACGGGGAATATTTGCGCCGCGCAATTCCGGAGATCGGGAAAACCTGGCAAGGGTATGTAATACTTGGATCGGGTGCGGCTGTATCCGGCCTGGCCATGATGGCGGATGAAACCGTGCGGAGCCGGATGACCGAACGTCAGTATCTCACGCCGGTGCTGGATCATGTCGCTGATTCCTATGTTGACCATTACTGGGCCTTTGGGGTTTCCGCTCTGGGAGCCGTTGCCAGAGGGTATCATACGGACAATTATCTTAAACCGTTGCGGTACTGGGCAATGTCCAATGTATCCACGGTTGCGCTGACCTATGCACTGAAGTTCAGTGTGCGAAGAACCCGGCCGAATGGACGCAATGATCTTTCTTATCCTTCGGGACATACAAGTGTGGCCTTTGCCACCGCCAGTATGTTTCAGATGTGGTATGGCTGGAAAGCGGGTGTGCCGGCCTATGCAATGGCGGTTATGACGGCCTTTCAGCGCATGGATGATGACCAGCACTGGCTCAGCGATGTTGTTATGGGAGCTGCCGTCGGCATAGCCATTCCTTATATGATCTATAAAGGCGAAGAAAATGCCGAAGCCGGATATGCCCCGCTGTCCGTCCCCATTTCCGTCAGTATTCCCTTTAATTTCCCTTCGGGAAAATAATGAAGAAAAAGATCTCCCGTAAAACAGTTTCAGAACTTATGAAATGGTTCCGGGAATATTCCCGTGAAATGCCGTGGCGCGGTTCGGAAGATCCTTACCGTATCTGGGTAAGTGAAATGATGCTCCAGCAAACGCAGGTGGGCACGGTCAGAAAATACTATAGCCGGTGGATCGAACGTTTTCCGGATATCTTCTCGCTGGCAGATGCATCCCTGGAAGAGGTATTGAAGATCTGGGAGGGACTTGGATATTATACACGGGCCAGAAATTTTCACAAAGGAGCAAAATATATTGCGGAGAATATTTCTTCCTATGGTAAGAATTTTCCGGATAATTACGAGGACTGGCTGAAAGTGCCCGGTGTAGGACCCTATACAGCGGCTGCCGTTTCCAGTATTGCATTTGGCTATCCCGCCGGGGTTCTGGATGCGAACGTGCTAAGGGTAATGTCCCGGCTGTTTTGTACTGATATCAATACCGGATCGCAGGCTGTTAAACGGGAATTATTTGAAAGGATCAGCCGTTCTTTCTATGAATATCATCCCGGATGGGTCAATCAGGCATGGATGGAACTGGGTTCCCTGCAATGCAAAAAGAATGCAGTCTGTATTTCCTGCCCGCTCAAAGAAATGTGCTGTGCATACAGAAAACAGGAAGTTGATCATTATCCGGGGAAAAAAGAAAAAAAACCGGTACCCACACGACATGGTGCAGTGTTTATTATAAGTCGCGGCAGCAGGACGCTGATGGTACGCCGCCGGCCGGAAGGCTTTTTGGGAGGGCTTTGGGAATATCCCGGTTACACCCTCAAAAAAGAAAGCGCCGATCCGCAATATTTAGACTCTTTCCTTAAAGATAATTATCTGGAGATCATAAAAAAGTTAGAAACTCCCGTCCGGCACACATATTCACATTTTATTCAGCATATCGATCTTTATTGTGCCAATGTCAAAAGAAAATGGGAGAACGGGTACTGGGACAAGGCACGCTGGGTAAATACCGAAGATATCAGGAGTCTCCCGCGTTCCGGCCTGGCGATAAAAATAGGAAAAATAACAGAAGCACTGTAAAGAAAACGCCGCCGCGGAGAACGATAATTAACTTGCCTATCAAAGCAAATACCCTTAAAATCTTTACGAAATGAATTTCAGTAAGCGAATTAACCCTCTCCGAGATATTATCCGTTCAAGTGAACGCGTGCTCAGTGATTCCATCCCGAAAGGATATATAGATCTCAGTGCGTCCGTACCGCCTTTCCCGGTGCCCGGGGTTTTGCTTAATGCCGCACAGGAGATCATTCGCTCGGAAAATCTGAATTATACCGAAACGTACGGACTCCCGAAATTGCGTGAAGCGCTGGCCGAAAAACATGACCTTGTATGGGGAAAGGAAGGCGTAACGATCAGTACCGGTACGTCGGAAGGGCTTTTCTGTACGCTTGCAGCCATTATCGATCCCGGAGATGAATTGCTTATACCCGGACTAACACTCCGGGCACATAAGAAGACCGTACATTTCTTTTCCGGTAATGTCCGGGAATATCCGCTTTCGATGGACTCTCCTCATCAGATCACAGCGGAAGAACTGATCAGATATATTGGTTCCGGCACAAAAGCAATATTGGTTAACAATCCCCTGATCGCTACGGGACAGCTTTTCCATCCCGCTGAGTTTGAGCGACTTTCCGCTTATTGCGCCGAGCATGATATTTACATTCTTGTAGATGAATCTTTTTATGAGATACATTATCCCGGCTCCGCATCCGCCAGTTTTGCCGGATACGCCGATCATGTGATCACCTTTTCGAGCATGACAAAGCTTTTTTCCATGAGCGGCCTGCGCATCGGCTGGCTTTTTGCAGCGCCGGAGGTCACAGAAGCCGTAAACTCCGTGCGTTACATTTCTTCAACCTGTGCCAATACTTTCTCGCAGCGTTTCGCGCTGCGGATGGTTAAAGGACTGGGGGCGGAGACCAAAGAAAAACTTTTATCCATTCTGCAAAACCGCCGTAAACTGATGCTTGAAATGCTGCAGCTTCACGGTTTTGAGAATTATGTAAAAGCACATGCCGGATATTTTATCCTTGTTAACTTCAGCCGGGAATTAAAAAAACCTTGTTCAGATGAAGAATTTGTCCGCCTTCTGCGGGACCGCCATGAGATCATTCTGACACCCGGAAGTCATTTCGGACCTGCAGCGGAAGGTTATATACGCATTTCATTTGCTACGGATGAAACAAATATTCAGCGCGGAGTGGCAGCGATCCGGGAAGGTATCAACGAATATAATTTATAGTGAAACGGGATGATAAAATGAAACGTGTTGTGCTTGCTGCAGTCATTTTTGCAGGGATAATTTTTGCATTACCCGCACAGAAATATGTTAATATCGGTGAACTTGAACTGCTTAACGGCGGGGGGCTGCAGGATTGCCGTATCGGTTACCGGACAATCGGTCGCTTAAATGCCGACAGTTCAAATATTATTCTTTATCCCACCTGGTTCGGCGGTACTTCCGCACATATCTGGAATCTTATTGATACGCATGATTTTCTGGACAGCAACCGGTACTTTATTATTGCGGCCGACGCTTTAGGGAATGGCATATCAAGTTCTCCCTCCAACAGCACCGCTCACCCGGGAAGAGCATTCCCGGAGATCACGATCAATGATATGGTGCGTGCGGAACATGCACTTCTGAAGCAATTGGGTATAGAAAAGCTTCATGCTGTTATCGGCGGATCCATGGGTGGCATGCAGGGTTTTGAGTTTATATCCGCCTATCCGGACATGGCAGAGAAGGCGGTACTTTACGTTTGTACACCGCGGGAATCCGCCTATGATCTTTTACGCCGGGAGGCAGCACTGCAGGTTCTTGAACTCGGACGGAAATATGATATTCCCGAAAAAGAATATATGAAATCCGTGAGAATAAACCAGACACTGAACGGCAAAACCCCGGATTATTATGCGCGCGAGATGTCTCCGGAAGACGTTCCGGAATATCTTAAAAGATTTGAAGATTACACAGCGGACATTTTTCCGGCGGACAATTATTATTGTCAGTCAAAAGCGATATCCCTGCATGATATAAGCTGGCGTGACGACGGAGATCTTCACAGGACGGCAGAACGCATCAATGCCGAAGTTTTTATTATAGTGAACCAACAGGACCATCTGGTCAGTCCCGTACCTGCACTCGCGTTTGCCGAAAGCATAGGTGCAAAAACCCTGGTACTTGATAATAACCGCGGTCATCTCGGCATAACATATGAGATCAAAAAAGTCCGCAGGACAATAGACCGTTTCCTGAAATGACGGTTAACATCAACAAGAATTCTTAAAGCACGCAACAGGTGTAAGAACCTGCTTTGGGAAAGATATGCCGGTCTATGGAGAAACGGGTTATCCTGAACCGTATAGCACGATACATTCCGTGTCCGGTCTCCGCTTCTTCAAGGATGAAATTTTTCAGTCTCCCTCAAATTCTATCTGCTGAGTAAGCAAAGCGATCTCTTTTTTGAAGGCTTGATCATTGCGGATGCGTTTCCCGATCTCGCGCACACCATACATGACAGTAGTATGGTCACGGCCGCCAAGACGCAGACCAATGGTCTTCAGGGAAGCGCCGCAAAGCTCCCGGCAGAGGTACATCATTACCTGCCGGGCAAGAGCGACCTCTTTACGCCGGCCTTTACCGATAATTTCGTTTTCAGAGACCTTATAATAACGTGTTACAACTTTTTGCACCGTATCGATCGAAATGATGCGGTCGCGTTTTACGCCCTTTATATCCATTAAGACCGCTTTTGCCAGTCCAAGAGTAATATCGACATGATTAAGTGAACTTCGTGCCAGCATTGTGGTAAGCGCTCCCTCAAGTTCACGGATATTGGAACTGATGTTCTGGGCAATAAATTCAATGACCTCGTAGGGAATATCAAGATTCTCAATAAGCGTTTTGTGCTGAAGAATTGCGATGCGGGATTCAAAATCCGGAGCCTGTACATCCACCATCAGACCGGAAAGAAAACGGGACACAAGACGCTCTTCCAAACCCTCTAACTCCTTCGGAGGCCGGTCCGAAGTAATAACGATCTGCTTATCGCGTTGAAGCAGGTCATTAAATATATGAAAGAACTGTTCCTGTGTCCCTTCTCTTGAACGTAAAAACTGAACATCATCAACAAGCAGAATATCAGCCTGTTTGTAAAGGAGACTGAAATCGTTTTTCTTATTGTTTTGAATAGCGTCGATAAAATCGCGCATAAAAGTATCTATAGAAACATACATAACGCGGCTGTAAGGATTGCGGGCATATACGCGGTTTCCCACAGCCTGAAGAAGGTGTGTTTTTCCCAGGCCGGTCCCGCCGTAAATAAAGAGGGGGTTGTATGAACGCCCCGGGTTTTCCGAAACGGAGGATGCCGCCACTTTGGCGAACTGATTATGAGGACCCTCAACGAATTCTTCAAAGGTAAAACGACTGTTGAATGTTGAATACAGGTCCTGCTTCAAAGGTTTTTTCGCTGCAGCATTTTCTCCTTTTTTCGGAGCGGCAGAAAGATCCGGCAAAGGAGAAGGTTCGGAGAATTCCCGATTGATATTGGGGTTAATAATGAATTGAACCTTTTTATTTTCAGGAAAATATTTATTGATGACCGGAGATAAGGTATTCCAGTAATTATATTCAATAAATTCAATATGAAATTTGTTGGGAGCTGCAAGTGTCAGCACATCATTTTCATTTGAACAAAAACGCAGGGGCGAGAACCAGGAAGAAAAACTCTGCTGATTCAGGTCATTCTCCAAATCCTTTAAGCAAGCGTTCCAGCGTGTTTCCCCATGAGACCCAAGGCCTGCTGAAGTTAAGTTATCCACATGTCATTCCGCAGTTATACACATCATATTAACATCTATTACACATTTTAAAAAAAGCCTATAGCCTATAATAATCAATTACTTGCATATAATATTGTGATTTATATCAAAAAATTTAAAAAGTTACATTAAGGCTATATTTTCAATTATCCACATGTTATCCACATATCTTATGTGTT
>JAWOEU010000112.1:0-14184 GCA_046482575.1 Fidelibacterota bacterium | reverse complement strand
ACGTGCTCCCGTGTCTGCGGCATCGGTCCGTCCGCTGCGCTTACCACCAGTATCGCGCCGTCCATCTGCGCCGCTCCCGTGATCATATTCTTGATATAATCCGCGTGACCCGGACAATCAACGTGCGCATAGTGACGCTTGCCTGTCTCGTACTCAACGTGCGCCGTAGCGATCGTGATCCCGCGCTCCCGCTCCTCCGGGGCGTTGTCAATACTGTCAAATGAACGAAATTCTGCACCGCCCGACTTCGCCAGCACTGACGTGATGGCTGCTGTCAGCGTCGTCTTACCGTGATCCACGTGACCTATCGTCCCGATGTTCACGTGCGGTTTCGTGCGTTCATATTTTGCTTTAGCCATTGTCCTTTGTCTCCTCTGTGGTTTTACAAATTTCACGTTGAGCCCATGACCGGACTTGAACCGGTGACCTCTTCCTTACCAAGGAAGCGCGACTACCGTCTGTGCTACATGGGCATAAAAAAAGCCCATAACCGGAAAACATGCGATTACAGGCTCTTTTAAAGCTTGTGGCTGTTTTCTGGTCCATTCGAGCTTGATAGACAGAGCTCTCCCAGGCCTTTTGCCAAATATCTGAGCGAGTGATGAGAATCGAACTCACGTAGTCAGCTTGGAAGGCTGATGTTCTACCACTGAACTACACTCGCTGGTAAAAGAACACGAGTGAGGGTATCTGCTCTACGTACACCGCACCCGCAAAAGTGGGCCAGGATGGATTTGAACCACCGTAGGCTTCCGCCGTCAGATTTACAGTCTGATGCCATTGACCACTCGGCCACTGACCCATATTTGAGGAGCCACTAGCCGGATTCGAACCAGCGACCAACGGTTTACAAAACCGTCGCTCTACCAGCTGAGCTATAGTGGCTTTGTAATTCAAAAAGCTTGCCAATATAATAATTAATTCATGAACAGCAAATGATTTTTCGTTTTTTCCTGTTTTTTTATTTTTCTTTTCCCTTAAGAAAAACCTGCTTCCGCTATAATGCAATTCGCTTCCGTTTTATTGCGCTGATCACAAACATTTCATGAATATCACGATCAAAAAAACATATATGCGAGCGCAAGATCGTTAATGTGGTGATTTGTTGTTCATATCCGGAAGATCGTATAAAAGCGGCTCTTCTGCAGATACGGATCAGTTATCACTGTTCCTGAGCCGCTGCTCTCTCCGCCGCTGCGCATCGTGAAAGCGGCGTTTTTCCGTCTCATTTGCCGGATCCAACGGAGTAACGGCAACGGGCTTTCCCTTTCCATCGACTGCCACCATGGTGAAATAACAGCTGACACAATGCCGGCTTTCATTCGTTTTCAGGTTTTCTGCCATAACCCGGATACCGATCTCCATGGAGGTCCGGCCAACATAGTTCACACCGGCATAAAAGGTTACCAGATCTCCCACATTGATCGCTTCTTTGAACACCACACTGTCGACTGAGAGGGTGAGAACATAATGACCGCTGTAGCGTGCGGCGCAGGAATAGGCGACCCGGTCCAGAAGTTTCAGTATCTCGCCGCCGTGCACTTTTCCGGAAAAATTTACTTTGTCCGGAGTCATAAGCAAGGTCATTTCCAGTTTGTTCTTATTCTTCTGTCCGTTCTGCATTATTTATCCGTTCATTTTCCTTGTTGATAAAGTAAAATAGATATTAATCGTATCGAACTCAAGATAATTCGCTCATCGATACTTGCTTTTGAAATACCCGGCTGCGTCTGCTAAAAATAGTTTTTCTTTCTCCGGTGATACCGTAAATTCCACAATGAAGAAATATTTCGACATACTTCAGCAAAATACTTTTTCAAAAGCGGATATCATCAGACTGCTAAGGCCCGCGGATCCCGCGGAACAGAAGGCTCTGTTTCAACGGGCCGACAGTCTGACCCGCTCATACTTCGGTTCCGGCGTTTATCTCCGCGGGATCATTGAGTTATCCAATGTCTGCCGGCGGAATTGCGCTTATTGCGGTATCCGCGCCGGTAATTCCGCCGTAAAACGCTATCGTATGACACTGGATGAAATACGTGAAAGTACAAAAAAAATAAAAGCGGCCGGAATCGATACGGTCGTCCTGCAGTCGGGTGAAGATCCGGAGAACACTCCGGAATATATCGAAAAAATGATACGTGCCATCCGAGCGGATATGGATATTGTCATTACACTGTCACTGGGTGAATATCCCGTTGAGGCTTACCGCCGCTGGCACAATGCCGGAGCGGAGCGGTACCTGCTGAAATTCGAGTCATCGGACCGGAATCTGTACCGGCGCCTGCATCCGGATTGTGATTTTGATGAAAGGTGGCAATGTCTGAAAGATATCCGCTGTACCGGATATCAGCTGGGTTCCGGTTTTATGGTCGGATTGCCCGGACAATCCACGGAAATGCTCGCGGACGATCTGCTGGCGCTTGCTGCTCTGGAGCCTGACATGGCAGGTATCGGACCTTTTATTCCGCATCCGCAAACTCCGATGGGGAATTCGGATAACAGCAGTACGTCACTGGCACTGAATGTGCTGGCGGTGGCGAGACTTGTTTTGAAGGACACACACCTTCCCACAACAACCGCTCTGGAAACTCTGGAAAAAGACTCCCGCCTCAGCGGAATGAAAGCCGGAGCGAATGTGATCATGCCGAATTTCACTCCAAAGAAATACAAAAAACTTTATGAGATATATCCGGAAAAGGCGGGTTCTGCCGACACGGCGGAACATGCAATGGAAACAATAGCACGCCATATACGTGCCGCCGGAAAGCATATCGAATACGGATACGGCCATTCGATCAAAGCGCATTTCAGCCATCCCGGCAAGGCATAATGAAAAAAATAACATATCCGGGAAGTAAAGAAACACATATAAAAAGTAAACATTGAGATCGTCTTTACTGAATGCGGTAAATGTCTGCGTTGTAATTGCTTTCTATTTTGGCAGAATAGTTTTTTAACGTTTGAAAAACATACTGCGGCGGCGATGCAAATTTTCAATTGTCCTTTGCGTTAACTGCCACCGTAGCGTTTGCGAAGGATCCAGTCCGCGCAAAGCATGAGAAACATCAGGATATAGATCAGCGGTGAACTGCGTGCCGTAAAAACCCGTGTTTTATGTTCCCATTGTTTTTTCAGCGTTATCATCGCGGAAAGACTGTCAATATCATCCAGATGAACGTGGCTGCCTCCGTGATGCGCGCTCAGTTTTTGCAGGGCACGGACATTACAGCCGCTAAGGATATCTTCGAGTTCGCTTTCTTTTATGTGCAGTGTACTTGTATCGCTTCCCATATATTTTGCGCCGGAGTAAAGTTCCGCGGTCAGATAGTATGTCCCCGTATCGGGGTAGCTCAGGGTTTCTATAATACGGCCTTTCAGGGAATGATCGTTGCGCCGGATCACCGAAAACGCCGTATCATAAAGGGAAATGCTGAGTTTTGTGGCAGATGCATCCAGCAATTCACGGTTATATATCTGAACGCCGATATTGACGGGTATAAATTGTCTCCCTGTCTGATCCGAACGGTCGAAGGAAACAAAACCGTTTCCCTTTCGCTTTATTGCTTCAGCGATAAGATTTTTGATCAGGTGACGGTAGATACCATTCCACTCTTTCCGGTATCCGGCTAACTGCCAGCGCCATAATCCCGCGCCGTTAATTATGAAACGTTGGGAACGGCTGTCTTCCATAATAAAAGGCAAGCCCGATACGCTTTGCATGATGATCTTTCCGCCCCCCTGATATTCCTCCGGTACGTGGACCGGTGAAAGCTGTTTCCAGTAGCGGGCGTTTCTTACAGGATCGGGATCAAAATGCAGATACGGCCGCTGCACCGCTATTTCCAGTTCAGTAAGCGAGCGGTAATTATTTCCGGGCTCACGGTAAAAAAGGATTGCCGGTACATCTTCATAATATTGCGGTTTTTGCTCCGGATGCCAGGTTTGTATCAGGACATCCGGCTTTTCATTCCCATGTGCCTGTTCCCAATCATTGCGGCTATATACTTCATACGGGTCCGTAGCTCCAAGGATCTTTGATACCATGGCAATATCCTGATCCGGCGGATCTGCATCGCAGAGCACACGTATACGGGAAGGACGAATACGAATCTCACGTGATCCTATACCGGCGGAAATGCTGTCGCCGACATAATGCCATTTTAGTTCCTGCACGCCTTCTTCCAGGGGCGGCAATGTACATTCGTAGTCCTGCATACGCTGAGATTGGATAGCAATTTGCTTTCCCCGGAGGGTGTCGTCCTTATTCTTAAGAAAAATATTTCCCTGCAGCGGATTCAGTGAGGGATTTTCCAGTACCCAGCTTATGTTGAGGGAATCATCGCTGGTAACATAATCGGGATAATGTACGGATTCAAGTACCGGGACACCCGCCTGCTCTATATCACCCACCGCGATCGTATGAATGGATAGATTTTCTTTTAAATCCATATTTTCCAGCGCTTCACCCAGGTAGCTCTGGCCGTCGGAGATCAGAATGGCGTGCTGATATTTTGCCTGCTGCTCTGCAAAACGTAAAAGACGGCTGCAATCCGTAATATTACCTGCAGGTTGCAGGCTGCGCACATCCTGTTCGTTTATAATCCCCGGATCTGTCATACCGGTAATATGTTCTACGCGTGATCGCCGCTTCAGCGAACGATAGAAATCTGAATTCAATACATCACGAACGGAAAATGCTTTTTCACCCGCACGTGCCATACTGGAGGACAGATCCCAGATAACAGCGGTGCGGGGTTTCCGGAGGTCACGGTTTTTTGATATGATACGCATATCCGCTAGAAGGAGAATAAGCAGCAATATCGCCATCCAGCGGAAAGTTAAGATCAGGAAACGGATTTTGCGCTGAAAAAAAGTATCCCGGAGGTGACGTACGGTCCAGACGGCAGTAAATGCAAAAAGAAACAGGCACATGACCCACAAGAGCCAGGATTGTGTTATATCGATCTGCAACGACATGGGATATCAGCGCATTCCTTTTTCACCGTGGCGGCGGCTGATGAGAATAATGTGTTTAAATAGTTCCCGGAGCTCTTCTGTCTCTATCGCTTTTTTCGGGAGGTCCGTAAGTTTATCAAGGACTTCCTTTTCCCGCCGGGCATCATACACGGGAAGGGCTTTTTCTTTTTTAATTTTACCGATCTCTTCCGCAAGTCCCATGCGTTTATCAAGAAGCTCTACCAGTTTTTTATCGATGCTGTCGATCTTTTCTCTTTGATCTTTCATTAATACTCACTTATGGGTTCCGCTAACTGGAAATTGCCGAAGCCGGTATAATCTATGAAGATAAAACGGCGATTGACCGAATAATAATACCAGATAATATAGGGTTTGGTATCGATCTCCATATGGTGTTCTTCAACGGCATCCGGTTCTCCGTAAATAATAAAGATCATACCTCTGTCGCTGCGCCAACCCTCGCGTTGCCCTGAAAAATGTTGATTGGCCGTCTGAACGCGATAATAATATTCGTTCATCAGTTCATTCCGCTCGGTGTTTGGTGTTGGATCCAGTTTTTTCCAGGTTTCCGTAAAAAAAGCTCTTTTTTCTTCCCTGTCGCCATTCAGGGCGCTGCGATACTTGCGCATTGGGAAATGACCCGTGTGCGCCAGATATCGCATTTGTTCAATAGCGGCATTGATATCGGGAATGAGGGCGCTTGTTCCCGCCCATTGAACACGGACAGGCAATTGGCGCTCATATTCCTTTCCGTCGATCTCTGTTTTCAGAACAAGAGTATAGGTATTGAAATTCAGGTCTTTGGTGCGCACCGGAAAACAATATTCATGTTTTTGTTCTTTAAGTTCAGTTTCAAATCTTCCCTGTTTTACCGGGGTGTTATCCGAATAAAGGGTATAGTTGAATTTGTTTTTGCCTTTTACTCCTGATGCCGTAAATCCGATATAGATGGCTTCGGGCATGTCGTCCTCTCCGGATCTGACAACTTTATCCTCAACAATATACAGATCACCGATCATCCAGGGTCCTTCTGACAGTTGTGACATATCAATATCTTTAATGCGTTTTCGGCGGTTCTGTGTTTTAAGATCCGTCACAAGGACCTCAAGCCGGTATTTTGCAGGTTCAAGCAGATATTTACGTTCTGCCTCAAAGGAATTCTCCCGTGAATTGGTCATTGTAAATTCACCGAGAGAAATGTTCTCTACCCAATTCTCGCTCACGACCTGTTTATCTTCTTTGAAAATCATAATGGATATATCAAAACGACCGTTATATTCGGAATTGCTTTTTGCGAATAATATTTCATCGTAAGGAATGCTCAGGCTTATCCGCAATTCCCCTTTCCCCTTTTCATCGCCGGGTTTGACAACATGATCGATCTCATATTCGGGTCCTATCTTCCATTCCTGCCGGAAAAGCTGTCCTGTCAATGCGGTTGCAGCAATGAGCAGGAACAAAAAGAAATAAATATGTGTGAGTTGTCTTTTTTCCATAAGATTAAAGTTACTTGCAATTTATTTTAAAAACAATTAAAAAGCCTAAAGGTTCCTTCAGAACAAGCATTAGAAGAGAATAAACATTTCACTGCCGTGGTTTCTCACTTTTTATGCACATGCTTATAAAGACAGTCCGGTGTTGCATCATCATACACCGGCTGTCCTCCGGCTCAATTCTTATTGAGGCTGCAGAAGCCGGATCTTATGCATCCCCTCTATACTCAGCAGGGCCAGAAATATCGTGACCACGGCCGTAATAATGACATGCCCTACCGTAAATACCGCCGGATCCGTGAGAGCATAGCGAAGAATATCCAGCAAAATAACAACTGCGGCCATCACCGGGACATATATCATATTATAGCGCATGATCAGAAGGTACAGACCGATCATCAGCATCCCGAAGATCGCCCCGTTAAGCAGCCACCACTGCAGAGGAAGTTTGCCGATAAACATAAAGCCGGAAACAAACAGAATGACCAGTGCCTGAATTTTATTTTTACGCCATGCGGGACTCAAGCGCTGAACGAGCACAAAAGGTACAAGCAAGCGGATCAACATCATCAGATAAGTTTCCGCCGCACCGAATAGCGATGAAAGTGCCGGCAAAAGCGAATCAATTTCTGCCGGTGATATACGCTGAGGCACATCCTTAAAAATACCGCCGTTCGCAAAGGCAAGAAAGGCGGCAAACAGCAGTCCCAGACTAATTCCTTTTATCCAGACCTGTTCTTCATTCCGGTATACCGGGAGCGGCAGGTGCGCCATATATCCGGCGGGAATTGCATAGAGAAAGGCACTGAAGATACTCCCGATAACCGCACTGATAATAAAGATGATCAGCAGATTGTTCAAGGGTTCCGACGTCGGGTATTGTGCAAACAATGCATTGGACAACAGCAGCGTCTGCAGTAAGGAAAGCAGGAACAGCCCCGCAAGAAACCAGAGAAAAATGCGCACATGGAATCTCTTGTGCGTCCAGGCAATAATTCCCATAATAATAACGGTTATCAACAGTCCGAACTGAATGACGTTCGATATCGCGCTTAGAATAAACTGTTTTGTGTTCTCTTTTTTTTGTTCACGCTCCCAGGATTCCGTTATATGCACATCGCTTCTCAGAGCACTTAATTCGGAACCGGCAATATTTGCGGTATAACGTATAAATCCCTCATCGAGATCTTCCTGTGTTTTCCGGTAGATAAATTGCCAGTCCTTTCTGTCATTAAGTTTTTCGGGTACGACCTTTACCGGTATCAGTTCATCCATGGAAAGACTAAATTGTCCTTCGATTGATTTTTCGGCAATTGTCCTTGCCTCATCTTCTGTCAGTTCGTCACCGGCCCGGCTATCCGGGACATGATGATTCCAGCCGAGGATCTCTCCGTCGCGGCCGATCATAATTCGAAGTGTTTCAGAGCGGGTTTCAACATCTCCTTCAAAAGTTTTATATGTAACCACAAAGTAATTGGAACTCAGGGTGTTCTCATATAATTCCCGGAACGCTTCCTGATCAGTGTTCTCCCAGACAAAGCGGTCCTCGCTGCGGAGCTTTGCATCGAGACGCACATAGGGTTTTACATTGAGAGAATCCATACCCGGATAGCGGCGTTCCATAAAGGAATCAGCAATGAGTATTGCTTTGTGTCGGTCAATTTTCAGTTTTGGCACATCCTGCTCAAAAGGTGTGAGGGCAATCCAGGCAGCGGCGGAAAGAACCATGATGACCAAAGCCAAAAAGACGGGATATGTTCTGTAATGAGAGCCGAGACTCTTTCCTTCCTGCTTATTCAATGCTTTTTTCTCTTCCTCTGCTGCCGGTTCTTCTTTCTTTTCTTTTTTTGGAGCAACAAAACCGGAATTCAGGTCCTCCGCTTTTATTGTATACCATTTACCGGCACGCAGGCGCCGGTAAGCGACAATCAGCAACGGAATAAGGGCGGCAATGACCGCACCAACACGGTGTATCCATATACCCGGGGCGGAAAGAATAAAAAGCGGCATTGCCATCAAAACAATATCATATACAAAATGCGAAATAACAACAGGGAGCAATCCCCAGTTGATATAGATCAGTCCATACAGAATAAAGGGAATAAGCATTTCAATGATACGCGCATAAGCCGGCTGCTGGGCATAATTTGCATGCAGAGCTCCGAAAACAACTGCCTGAAAAACAAGTGCAACGGCGATCCAGAGACCTTTGCGTTTGAAATTCTTCCCGATCAGCACCGCACCTGCCAGGGGGACGGCGCGAAACAGACATTCTTCCCAGAATCCGGCCTGTAAAGATTGCGCAGCCGGCAGAAGCCAGGGCAGGGGAAGAGCCAGAACATTGGGATCGACCATGTTCTCCGCAGGACTCCACCACCCAAAAATATTATTGCTTATCCAGTAAAAAAAGGTGATAAATCCGATCATAAAAAATGCCCAGAGGTATCCCAATACGGTATTGGACATAATCTCACGGGATGCGCCGACGGTCGGGGACCATGATCGCCACAAACGAATGTGTCCCGGGAATGCCTGGCGGTCCAGTCCTTCACCGGCAACAGCGGAAATAAAAAATATCACGGCGATTAGCAGTCCGTTCACTAGAGCCATCATCACCTGCTGAAAGATGAACTGATTGGCGGACAGTGAAGTATCGTAATTGAACCATGAAAGTGAAATGGTGGTGAGATAGGCAAAAAATATCAGCGTCCCGATCACCACAGCCCATTTCATCGGAGCTCTCCATAAGAGGATCTTCCTGCGCATCATAAAGAAAATGGAAACGCCCACGCCGATAAATCCATAGAGAATGATCATGACCGCCTGCCCGATAAAGGATATGGTTGTATTCGCCGAGCGCATTTCTTCATAACGATTATCAAATCCTTCAGGTATTTTTACGTAACGGTGCACCATGGTAAGATCATCACCGCTGACACCGACCTTGATACGGTAATGTGCTTCTCCGACTTTTATATCTTTTCGTTCAAATGTAAAGACGTGGTCGCGCCGGCCGCCTTCTTTCAGTTCTGAACTTTCCTCAACAAGTTCATATTCTGAGATATCGGGTAATAAAGCAGAACGTGCGTCCGAGCGCAAAAACATGTTTTTTATATCAAAACCGGGAATGTTCTTCCCTTCAAGGCTATCGGGAAGAAGCTTCCGGAATCCCAGAAATTCCCCCGCCGGTGAGAACGTATAGGTAACTTCCTCAATCTCATCCGTATTGAAGATACGTACTGACCAGGTATAGGGATGATAAATTTCCGAATCAACGATTTCCTGAAAAGCCTCAACGCCTTCTCCCTCAAGCTCCACATAATTTTTAAAACGTTCATCCGTATCAAATGCAGCGACACTGCGGTAGCTTGTATCCATGAAAGCACATGCCTGCGTCAGGGAGTCGGCTTTTCGCACGACTTCATGCTTATCGGCCGTGATCTGGACATTTACTATGGGAAACGCCTTATCAAAAAATTTAATACTGTAAAGAATACCTGCAAGCGCAAGAATTGCTGTGACGACGAGAAGATATTTTTTTCTCATTCCTTACTCCTTCTTTTCATTGTTAAATAATATAAAATATTTTTCCAAAATTGTAATCATATATTTATTTTGCATTATTCCTTGACTTCAGTATAAATAGTATATATATTAACAACTAGTAGAATACTATAAAGGAAATAATATGACAGACAAAAGGGATTATGAGGATCTCGAGCAAAAAGCTGAGATTTTAAAAGCTATTGCTCATCCGGTGCGCTTGTGCATACTGCGTGGGCTGTCAAGCGAGGGCCCTTCGAATGTCGGGAACATGAAAACCTGTCTTGATATTCCTCAGGCAACGGTTTCCCAGCATCTGGCAAAGATGAAGGCTGTTGGTATCATTAAAGGAAAGCGCAAAGGAACACAGGTTATTTATAAGCTGACAAATCTTGCGAACATCGACCAGCTTATCAAAACTTTTCTCTAAGGTCCTATGAAAAAAAAGATCCTTATCATCGGCGGTGTTGCGGGAGGTGCTTCAACCGCAGCACGTTTGCGCCGTATTGATGAAAAAGCACAAATCATTATTTTTGAGCGGGGAAAGAATATTTCCTTTGCCAACTGCGGTCTCCCCTATTATATCGGGAATGTTATCAAAGAACGTGAAAACCTTCTTTTACAGACCCCCGAATCTATGGGACAGCGTTTCGACCTTGATATTCGCGTTCAGCATGTTGTTACTGCTATTAACCGCGATGAAAAAACACTTAACGTACATGATATTGTCAAGGGCCGGGATTATAAAGAAAAATACGATACCCTTGTCATTTCAACCGGGTCCTCACCGGTCAGGCCTCCCATACCGGGCATTGATGCACCGAATATCTTTACGCTCTGGAATATTCCCGATACCGATGCCGTAAAATCCTACATGGATATTCACCGGCCGCAAAAAGCCGTGGTTGTCGGCTGCGGATTTATCGGTATTGAAATGGCAGAAAACCTTCATGAACAGGGACTGGATGTACACATGGTGGATATTGCGGATCAGGTGCTTCCCAGCATAGATTTTGAAATGGCCCAGTATCTTCACCGGCATATCGAAGGTAAAGGCGTTAAGCTCAACCTCGAAGATCCCGTTGATCATTTCGTTTACGAAAACAATGTAACAACGGTAATTACCAAGTCCGGGAAAGCCCTGGAAGCCGATATTGTAATGCTTTCGATCGGTGTCCGTCCAAACAGTGAACTGGCTAAAGACGCCGGTCTTGAGCTGAATGAAATGGGCGGCATCAAAGTATCTTCCCGCATGCTGACTTCCGATCCGGATATTTATGCCGTCGGAGACGTTGCGGGCGTACACAATCCCGTATCAGGGAATGAAAATATGATCCCGCTTGCCGGTCCCGCAAATAAACAGGGACGCATTTGCGCCGACAATATTTGCGGTATGAAAGAACATTATGAAGGCACATTGGGAACAAATGCGGCAAAGGTTTTCGATCTGGATGCCGCTTCGACCGGATTAAATGAGCGTTCACTGCAGAAGAACGGAAAAAAATACAAAAAAGACTATCATGCAATACATCTTCATCCCTCCAATCATGCCGGATATTATCCCGGTTCATCCACTATACACATGAAACTGCTTTTCAGTCCGGGCGAGGGAAAAATACTGGGCGCGCAGGCTATCGGCAACGAAGGCACCGTAAAACGTATTGATGTAATATCCGCAGTCATGCAAATGAACGGAACGGTATACGACCTTAAAAAAGTTGAACACGCTTACGCCCCGCCGTACTCATCTGCAAAAGATCCGGTAAATATGGCGGGATTTCTTGCTTGCAATATTCTTGAAGGCAATGAATCTGTCACCCAGTGGCATGAGATCGGAAAACTTGATCCGGAACATTATACTGTCCTCGATGTGCGTATTCCGGTGGAACGTGTAATGGGTTATATTCCCGGCTCCATCAACATACCCGTTGATGAACTCCGCGAAAATCTGAATAAACTGGATAAATCCAAAACCTATATTGTTACCTGCGCCGTCGGTATACGCGCCTGGATCGCGGTCCGCATTCTGATGCAAAACGGTTTCAGGGCATCCAATCTCAGCGGCGGTTTCACAACTTACGGTGCCGCCTATTACGACAAACAGGAAAAGATCGCTTATGCCGGGGAAACAGAAAGCCTGGAAGGGACAGCAGAAAAAAAAGAAGAACCCGGGAAAAGCAAAACGGTATACGTGGATGCATGCGGATTGCAGTGTCCGGGACCGGTTATGAAACTTTATTCAGCGATCAACCAGGCCCAGGAAGGTGATATTGTTGAAATAAAATCTACCGATATGGGTTTCCCCGAGGATCTTGAAGCCTGGTGCCGCCGTACCGGGAATACGCTTTTACATGCATTCCATGAAGAAGATTATATAAAAGCCCAGATCCTGAAAGGCCGGAAAATAACGCAGGAAAAAGCGGAAATTTCAGACACTTCATCCGGCTCACACAATAAATCCATGGTGGTATTCAGCGGGGATCTGGACAAAGCCATTGCCGCTTTTATCATTGCCAACGGCGCAGCGGCAATGGGCAGAAAAGTAACACTTTTCTTTACATTCTGGGGACTGAATATCCTGCGTAAATCAAGGGCGGTACGCGTAAAGAAAAATTTTATCGAGCGCATGTTCGGTATCATGATGCCGCGTGGAAGCAAAAAACTCTCACTCAGCAAAATGAATATGGGCGGCATGGGGTCACGGATGATCCGGATGGTAATGAAGAAAAAGAACGTAACTTCCCTTGAAGAACTCATCAGGCAGGCTATGGATAACGGTGTGGAGATCATCGCCTGTACAATGTCCATGGATATCATGGGTATAAAAAAAGAGGAATTGCTTGAAGGGATCAAGTATGCCGGCGTGGCAAATTTCCTCGGAGCCGCGGAAGAGTCCGACACCACCCTGTTCATTTGACCCTGATGATTTCCTCTCCTGCGTGATAATTAATCGATTATTTTCTTCCGGAGCAACCTGTTTTTCCGCCATCAGGTTTATTTTAATAAAAACATAACGCTTTCTTTTGCCGGTATGAATACGCGCCGGGCTTCCGTATCAATATAGGCGGCTTTTCCCGCCGGCTTTTTGATCATCTCCGCAGTGAAGAGGTCTTCTTTCAGTAAACGTGCATAAGAAATTTCCCGGTCTTTTTCCGAACTGTTATAAGCGGTAAGCAATGCATTGCCTTTTTTATCCCGGCGGCAAACCAGATAAACGTCCTTCCGCAGATCATGCCGCATAGGGTTCAGGAAAAGCTCGGGATATTTTTTCCGTATGGAAACAAACGCGCTGAATTGGTCGAAAATACGGTTTTCCCTTTCGGTCCTGCCGGACCTGGTAAATGCGCTGCGCTCCGTATAGGAAAATCCGCCGGGAAATTCCTTCCTGTTGTACGGATCATGATCTCCGCTCATCCCTATCTCGTTACCGTAGTAGATCTGCGGAATTCCGCGCATGGAGAAAAGCAGGGTGAAAGCATTCAGATAATCCTGCAAGTCTTCTTCGACCGCGGTATAAAAACGCTGCATGTCATGATTATCCATGAAGGTCATCATCATACCGGGATCTCTGTAGATAAAGTCATTCGCGACCTCACGGTAAAATTCTTCAAGCGGAAGATCCTCCACGATCAGTTGATATATCAGACTGGAAAAGGGGAAATCCGCAACAGAGGAGAGATAATTTTTCTGCTTATCATTAAAATAATACGCCAGCCGCGTACGGTCAAAATCCATGATCTCACCGACAATGAAAAGATCCGGATATTCACGCTTCAGTTCTTTCGCCCAGCGGCTTAGTCCCGCCAGATCGGAATAAGCATAGGTGTCCTGACGAATGCCGTCAAGTCCCGCCGTTTCGATCCACCAGATCGCATGCGTGATCCAGTAATCCACCACATCCGGATGTTTCAGGTTCATGTCCGCCAGATAACCGGCAAACCAACCTTCCACGGGGCGATCCCGCTGCTCCGGTGGTCCGTAGATATCGGTAATATCCATTATGCGGTAATTGCAATTTTCATGTTCATCAATGCTGCCGTTAATCCATTCCGCCGATGGCGGAGCCTGGGCGATCGGATGTGTGGGGGCAATATGATTTACAATATGATCCTGGATGACCTTGATCCCGCGTTCATGACAGGCTTTCACCAGTTGTTTATATATTTCC
>JAWOEU010000106.1:0-4527 GCA_046482575.1 Fidelibacterota bacterium | reverse complement strand
TAACCAAGGACGGCGATAAAGTCATCCAGGGACAAACATTGGCAAAACGTTCGAAGGAAAGTGCCCGCAGTAACGATATTACCGGTGGGCTTCCGCGTGTATCTGAGCTCTTCGAAGCACGGAATCCCAGCAATGAGTCCGTGGTTTCCGAGGTTAACGGAAATGTGCGTTTTGATAAGCTTCAACATGGTATCCAGACACTGCGCGTTACAAACGAGCTCGGTGAGGTCTATACCTATAAGATCCCGAAAGGAAAACACATTCTTGTGCATGAAGGCGATTACATCCGTTCGGGTGAACCGCTGTGCGACGGAGCGATCCCGCCCCGCAAGATCCTTAAGATCCGCGGCGTAAAAGAAGTACAGAAACACCTGCTGGATGAGATCCAGCATGTGTACCGGCTCCAGGGTGTGCGTATTAACGACAAGCATATTGAGGTCATTGTACGTCAAATGCTGCAAAAGGTCGAGATCAAAGATCCCGGTGACACAGATTTTCTTGTCGGAGATCGCATAAGCCGCCAGGAAATTCAGAGCGAAAACGATAAACTCTTTAACATGGTTGTCGTCAGTGATGCCGGTGACACTTCCCTCATTGAAGGTAATGTCTATCCGCGCGATATGGTGAAAGAAGACAACGCCCGCCATAAGGCGGCTGAAAAACGTCCTGCAAAGTTCAAAGCTGCAAAACCGGCCACTTTTGATCCTCTGCTTCTTGGTATTACCCGTGCATCGCTGAATACGGAAAGCTTTCTGTCGGCGGCTTCCTTCCAGGAAACCACGCGTGTGCTTACCGATGCGGCGATTTCCGGAAAAGTGGATAAACTCAAGGGCCTGAAGGAAAATATCATCATCGGCCGTATGATTCCCGCCGGTACCGGAATGGCAAAGTATAAGAAAATCCGCGTTAAGGATATTGAATACGAAAAAAGTGAAGATATTACGGATACGGCAACCGATACCGATAATGAAATAACCGCTGAAAATACACCGGAATAACGTCACGTGTTTTGAAACAAAAAACGCCCTGCACATACAGGGCGTTTTTTTATAAAGACGAGCCTTGATAAGAGAATACAGAAAAAGCAAGAGGTTTTGATAAGCCTGAAATAACCTGTAAAAACAGAGCGAAAAAATCAAACAAAAACTTGCATAGAAGTATAACATACATTATCTTACTGAGCTTTTGTGAAAATTGGAGAATAAATTTATGCCAACGATCAATCAGTTAGTACGAAAAGGTAGAAAAAGTATTACGAAAAAGAACAAGGTACCTGCCTTGAACGCAAATCCGCAGAGACGCGGTGTTTGCACACGCGTCTATACCACAACGCCGAAAAAACCGAATTCGGCATTGCGTAAGGTTGCGCGTATTCGTTTAACCACAGGTACCGAAGTTACGGCATATATCCCGGGAGAAGGCCACAATCTGCAGGAGCACTCGATCGTATTGATCGAAGGTGGCCGTGTAAAAGATTTGCCGGGTGTCCGCTACCATATCATCCGAGGCACACTGGATACAGCCGGTGTGGAAGGCAGGCGGCAGAGTCGATCACGTTACGGCGCAAAGCGGCCGAAATCTTAATTGTGGAGAGTATGATCTATGTCTAGAAGGAATAAGCCACCCAAACGCGACGTATTACAGGATCCCAAGTACAAATCAAAGATTGTAACAAAATTTATCAACAATCTGATGAAGCGGGGGAAACGGGGTGTTGCCGAAAAAATCATGTACGGCGCGATCGCCGAACTTGATCAGAAGACCGGCGGAAAGGGTCTTGAAGCTTTTCAGAAAGCTCTCGACAATGTTGCTCCGGTGCTGGAGGTAAAATCCAAGCGCATCGGTGGTGCAACCTATCAGGTCCCCATCGAGGTCCGCCGCGAACGCCGTTATGCCCTGGCTATGCGCTGGATAATAAATTATTCTACTGCACGTTCGGGCAATACGATGTCTCAGAAACTTGCAGCGGAATTATTGGCGGCGTCCAAAGGTGAAGGCTCTTCGATCAAGAAGAAAGAAGATACGCACAGAATGGCTGAATCAAACAAAGCCTTTGCGCATTTCAGCCGTTAACAGTAAAAGGTAATACGTGGCTTTAGACTTATCAACATTGCGGAATATCGGAATAATGGCACATATTGATGCCGGTAAAACGACTACTACCGAGCGTATCCTTTATTATACGGGAATTTCCCACCGTCTGGGCGAGGTGCACGAAGGCACCGCCATTATGGACTGGATGGAGCAGGAAAAAGAACGCGGAATAACGATCACTTCTGCCGCCACCACCTGTTCGTGGGGTAAAAATAAGATTAATATTATCGATACTCCGGGACATGTGGATTTCACGGCCGAAGTGGAAAGATCGCTGCGTGTTCTTGACGGTGCAGTAGCATTGTTCTGTGGTGTCGGCGGTGTGGAACCGCAGTCCGAAACCGTTTGGCGGCAGGCGGATAACTATCGCGTACCGCGTATAGCTTTTGTCAACAAAATGGATCGCGCCGGCGCGGATTTTTTTAACGTACTGGATATGATGCGCAAACGTCTCGGAGCAAATCCGCTTCCGGTCTTTATCCCAATGGGTTCGGGAGACATGTTTACCGGTATTATTGATCTGATCAATAACCGGTCAATACTCTATCAGGATGAAAGCTTCGGCAGAAAATTCGATTACGGTCCCATTCCCAAGGATATGGCTGAAAAAGTTGAAGAATACCGTTATCATCTCATTGAAGAGATCGCATCGTATGATGACACCCTTCTGGAAAAATATCTCGAAGGCCATGAATTAAGCGAATCAGAACTCAAAGCGGCAATTCGTGTGGGTACTGTCAAAGGTGATATCGTTCCCGTACTGGCCGGATCAGCTTTTAAAAATAAAGGTATTCAGGAACTTCTGAATGCTGTGGTCGAATATCTTCCCTCTCCCCTTGATGTGGAAGATGTAAAAGGAAAATCGCCGGACAGTGGACGCGTGGAGACCCGCCGATCCGATCCCGAAGCTCCCTTCAGTGCTTTGGCGTTCAAAGTTATGACGGATCCTTATGTGGGCCGCCTTACCTATATGCGCGTCTATAGCGGAAGCGTTTCAGCCGGAAAATATATGTACAATCCGGAAAGCGGAAAACGTGAACGATTCGGACGTATTCTCAAAATGCATTCCAATAAACGTGAAGATCTGAAAGAGGCGGTTGCGGGAGATATTGTTGCGGTTGTGGGATTTAAGAAAACACGTACGGGCGATACCCTTTGCGATGAAAAACATCCGATCATTCTGGAAGAAATGAATTTTCCCAACCCGGTGATCAATGTTTCAATTGAACCTTCCAGCAAGGCCGATCAGGACGCCCTTACGGAAGGACTGATAAAACTTGCCGATGAAGACCCGACTTTTAAAGTGAAACACGATGAAGAAACAGGTCAGACGATCATATGGGGAATGGGCGAACTTCATCTTGATATTATTGTTGACCGCCTCCGCCGGGAATTTAAGGTGCAGGCACATGTGGGTAAACCTCAGGTTTCTTATAAAGAGACCATTACAAAACCGGCTCATGTCGATGAGGTGTTCAAAAAACAGACCGGCGGTAAAGGACAATTTGCCCGTGTTGTTATTGATCTTGAACCTGCGGGACAGGGTGAAGGGTATGTTTTTGAAAATAAAATCGTTGGCGGCTCCATTCCAAAAGAATATATTCCCGCTGTCAACAAGGGTATTCAGGATGCCTGCAAAACCGGTGTTCTGAAGGGTTACCCGATAGAAGATGTAAAAATAACGCTTGTTGACGGTGCTTACCATCCGGTGGATTCATCGGAAATGGCGTTTAAAGTCGCCGGCAGTATGGCTTTCCGGAATGCAGCGAGAAAAGCCGGACCCATTTTGCTGGAACCGGTAATGGCCCTTGAAGTCGTTACGCCGGAAGAATATTTAGGTGATGTTATGGGTGACCTCACGTCGAGGCGGGGCCAGATCAAGGGTATGACCCCACGCAATGATGCTCAGGTCTTGAATGCCGATGTCCCTCTCGCGGGAATGTTCGGTTATGCGACAGACTTGAGATCTATCACCCAGGGCAGGGCAGTGTTCACCATGCAGTTCGATCATTATGCACCTGCTCCCGCAAGTGTTGCGGAAAATGTTAAATAGTGAAACAAAGGAGTATTTCACATGGCTAAAGCAAAATATGAACGCACGAAACCGCACGTGAACATCGGGACGATAGGTCACGTGGATCACGGTAAGACGACGCTGACAGCAGCCATCACGTCAGTGCTGGCGAAGTCGGGCGGTGCAGAATTTCGTTCATTTGACAGTATTGACAACGCCCCGGAGGAACGGGAGCGCGGGATCACGATCGCTACGGCGCACGTTGAGTACGAGACAGGCAAGCGTCACTATGCGCACGTTGATTGTCCGGGTCACGCGGATTATATCAAGAATATGATCACGGGAGCGGCGCAGATGGACGGCGCGATACTGGTGGTAAGCGCAGCGGACGGACCGATGCCGCAGACACGGGAGCACGT
>JAWOEU010000127.1:0-14610 GCA_046482575.1 Fidelibacterota bacterium | reverse complement strand
CCCAGGACCAGAATGGCGTAGGGGAGACTTGCCCGGAGCTCAAGAGTGGGGATCAGTGTGATCAGTAATATTTGCAGCAGTTCATTGAAGGTCATATCGCTTCTTTCGGTAGTCTTTGAAAAACGATGTAATATACATTGAAATAAATCCGAAAGTCGAGCGAAAATATGTCATTTTACTTTTACTGTCTTTCGAATAAAGAGTGGGTATGGAAATAAATCTGAAGTCCGCGTCATTTTCTGCAAAACAGATAAGCATCTCGGATTCATAAATAAAGCCGCGGCGTGTTGAACATTTCCAGGAAAAAAAAGGCTGTGGAATAAGCCGGAATCCGCACTGAGCGTCATAGATCTTGCGGTGAATACGCTTTGTAATAAGGAAAGCCGAAACGGCATTGCTTATCCTCCGCGGCCAGGGCATGCGCTTGTCGCGCTTTCTTGATCCCAGAAGTATGGACTGAGGATGTTTTTCATGTGCGGAAAGAAAGCCGCATATGCTTTCAGCAGGATGCTGTCCATCCGCATCCTGTGTGATGACAAAGTCAAAATTATTTTCTGTTGCATAATGAAAACCGCTTTGCAGTGCAGCCCCTTTGCCGAGATTTTTTTTATGCCTGATCACCTGCACATCGTAAGAATATGCAATATCGGCCGTAGTATCCGTAGAACCGTCGTCAATAAGCAGAACTTCAAGAAAGGGATATTTCTTCAAATTTGTTAATACTCCCGGTAAGGTACCGGCACTGTTGTAGGCGGAAATGAGAATAATGCCTTTCATTCTTTAAATATACATAATGATTAGTAAAAATAGAATGGTAAAATCCGAATTGGATCTATTTTTCAATAAAACATGCGATAATAAAAAAAGCCCTGTAACAGGGCTTTTTATTGTAGAAATTAAAATATTTGTTATAAATCAGAACGTATTTTCAGTACCATTCCGGGAGTGATGCTGTTATAGTCATTTCCGAGAACATCAAGGTTATCGCGCATGATGACGATCCATGCGTAAGAATTACCATAGAGTTTCTTGGATATGCACCATAGGTTCTCACCTTCCTCAACAGTGTAGTCAACATATTCAATTTCTTCGGGCTCTGCTTCATAGGAAGCTTTTTTCAGGGATAATTCCTCAAAAGGATAGATAAGGTCGGGGTCATCACCGACAACATCCAAATTCCAGTCCCAGATAGTCCGCCACATTGTTACAACACCATATTCCTGCAGCGCGATCTTGGTAAGATAATCGTTTGGCTGGATCATGTATTTGACCCATAAACTGTCTTTTACCGGTTCTGCGACTTCTTCAGGAAGAACTTCTTCAGCGGTATCTTCTGTAGCTTCTTCAACTACTTCTTCTTCTTCTTCAGGTGTAACAACGGTTTCCTCGGCTACAGGGGGTTCATCTACAACGGGTGCTTCCTGTTCAACGGGTTCGGCAGTATCGTCAACTGCTTCTTTTCCACCGCATCCGATGAGCATGAACACACTTAAGATGATGACAACAAATGGTAATACACGTTTCATTTATACTCTCCTATTCATTATATTAACATTCTAAGGTAATTCTAATAAAGACCAATGTCAAGACTTTCTCAAGGAAATTAACAACTTTTCCGCAATACGAAAAGGGCTTTGTTTTCTGTTAAAAGCGGCTAAAAGTTCTTTATGAAGCAGATGTTTTTTTTCCGGGGTCCAAAACGCTTTTGACAGTGAATCCTCTATAAGCTGAAGAACCTTGTTTTTCAGACGTTCATTCCTGACAGCCTGCCAGTTGTCATTCTTTTTCAGCATGGTATTATAGTCCTGAAGAACGGTATAAAGCTTATCAACACCGCTGTTCTTCGTGGCAATGGTCTTTATTACCGGCTGTTTCCAGGGGAGGGTGCTGTATTTGTTGCGCAGGTTGGCAAGGGACTCCAGGTTCAGGACCATTGCATTCACACCGTGGCGGTCCGATTTATTAACCACAAAAATATCACTGATCTCCATGATCCCGGCCTTCATCGCCTGGATATCGTCGCCGGATTCAGGGACCAGAACTGTCATGGTGACATCCGCTGCCTGGGCAATATCCAGTTCGATCTGTCCCACCCCGACGGTTTCGATCAGAATGATGTCAAACCCGTGACCGTCCAGGATATCACAAACATCATGGGTCTTCATGCTCAGACCGCCAAGACTTCCCCGTGTAGCCATTGAACGGATATAAACATTCTTCCGCCCGCTGAGCTCGTTCATACGGATACGGTCTCCCAGAATCGCTCCCCCGGTAAAGGGAGAAGAGGGATCTACACTGATAACTGCAGTTTTTTTGTCATCATCGCTGTAAGCGGCGGCGAGACAGTTTACCAGGGTGCTTTTTCCGGAACCGGGCGGCCCTGTGACACCGATACGGTAAGCATATTTTCCCGATTTCCATGCGGCATCCAGAAGGGTTCTTGCTTCCGGGGCATCATTCTCGACCTGAGAAATGTCCCGCGCCAGCTTTTTGATGTTTATCACATCATGCTTCATCAACGATCTCCATATCATAAGTTATCCTAGCGGAGGTTTTTAACATATTGGAAACCGTGCAGTATTTTTCATAGCTCAATTCAGCAGCGCGTTTCAGGTCCCGCAGCGCTTTATCGCCGCCGTTCGAGTGTAAAACAAATCGCAAGTTAATGTCTGTAAAGGATTTGGGATGTTCTTCGCGTTTTTTGCCTTCGATAAATATATCCAGGCGGGAAAAAGGCGTGCGTTTTTTCTTCAGTATGGAAAGCGTATCCATACCCGCACATCCGCCCAGCGCCTCAAGAAGCAGTTCGAGGGGAGTAGGACCGGCCTGATTGCCGCCGGCTTTTTCACTGGAATCGATCATTGTCCAGTGACCCGAGTTGCTTTTCGCGGCAAAGGTAAGGTCCTTGTTCATACTCTGTAAACGTACATTTACGGTATTTGCCATGATATTTCTCCTTTTTTCTGACTGAAAGAATATATAAAGAATATTTCGGAAAAAAAATAAATACAGAACATGCTATGCACTATCGTATTTGCCTGCGGTAAAAACCGCATAATTCCGGCTATGCGGTATAAAAAATAATTTGCTTTAAAAGTAAATGTTTTTATATTTGACGGCTTTTGAATGGGTTGTCGTCCAACGGCAGGACATACGGCTCTGGACCGTAGAATCGGGGTTCGAATCCCTGCAACCCAGCAGAGTTGGCGCGTTCGTCTAGCGGTTAGGACGCTGGCCTCTCACGTCGGTAACACGGGTTCGAGTCCCGTACGCGCTACATTGATATCTCTGAACATGCGCCCGTAGCTCAATTGGATAGAGCGTCTGGCTACGGACCAGAAGGCTAGGGGTTCGACTCCTCTCGGGCGTACGAAGGACCTGCCGGCAAGGCGGGTCCTTTTGTTTTTTCCGCCGTATTTAACCGGCGTCATGGCAATTGCACGATCGATCAATACCGGAAATAGATGAGCGAATATGAGCAAATTCCCCGGGGAAATAAAATGTAATCCCATGTACCGTTATTTAGTATTGCTTGTTGTTGTTGCATCTGCAGGGCATCAGGCATGGCGTACACTCCTGAATAATTATGCTGTGGAATATATCGGGATCAGCGGCCTGCAGATGGGAATTCTCCAGTCCCTGCGTGAACTCCCGGGCTTTCTCACTTTTTTGATCGTCTATGTATTGCTTGTTTTCAGGGAACACAGGCTTTCCGCCTATACAATGATCCTTTTCGGTGCCGGTATTATTATGACCGGACTTCTTCCGTCGTTTAACGGATTGCTGTTCGCCACATTCCTGATGTCCCTGGGATATCATTATTTTGAGACCACACGTCAGTCTCTGGTATTGCAGTATTTTGACCGGCATCAGTCTCCGCTTGTGCTGGCACAATGGCGCAGTCTGACCGCTTTAGCCAATATTGCCGTAGGCGTCGCTATCTGGGGGATTTTCCGTTTTACGGATATATCCCTTACACATGCCTACTGGGTTTTGGGTACGATCATTATTGCCGTCGGTATATATTCCCTTCGGAAGGATCCCGCAGATAAAGACCTGCCCGTTCAGCATAAAAAAATGGTGTTCCGAAAAAAATACCGCCTGTTTTACGCGCTGAACTTTCTCAGCGGTGCGCGCCGGCAGATATTTGTGGTTTTTGCCGTTTTTATGCTCGTGCAGAAATATGCATTCAGTGTCTGGCAGATATCCGCCCTCTTTGTCATAAATAATCTGATCGCCTGGCTGGTAAGTCCCTATATCGGAAAGGCGATAAACCGTTTTGGTGAAAGGGCTGTCTTAAGTCTGGAATATAGTTGTCTTATTCTCATATTCATTAGCTATGCGATATTTGAAACGCCCGTTGTTGCTGCTTTCCTTTATGTACTCGATCATGTGTTCTTCAATTTTTCCATCGGTATTCATACCTTTTTCCAGAAAACGGCGGATAAAAAAGATATTGCACCGTCTATGGGGGTAAGCTTTTCGATTAATCATATATCTGCAGTGATCATACCGGCGATAGGCGGCGTCCTGTGGATGCTGAACTGGAGAATACCATTTGTGGCCGGTGCCGTGATCGCACTTGTTTCACTTTTTCTGGTACAGTATATAAAGGTACCGCCAGGATCAGTGCAGGAAGTGAAAAAAAAGGAATAGTAAAATAAGAAATACAACGATATGCCAAATAAGTGAACGCTTGGGGCGGCGCGGGGGATGCAAAGAATGAAAATTCAGGCGTTTATCATCCTCCGGTTCTTTCCTGATCCATCGTGATCGTCTTATCGGTTGTGGCATTTTTTATTCTCCGCTTTCTTCAGTAAAAAGTTCGCAGGTTTTTCAGACGTTGTCAAGCGCTAAATGTAGTAGCGGATTTTTCCCGTTAACTTCTTTTAACGTGGCTTACGCTGTTCCTGATCGAGAATAAGATAAAGATTGAGGATGAACTTAAGATCGGCATTGAGCCTGTCCCCGGCAAATAAAATTCCCCTGAACGTTGCTTTCTGCATTCATGATTTATTTCGCTAACGTTATTTTTTGTTCTTTATTCTTCTCTCTTTTTACCGTGGTAAGTTGCCGATTGTTTTATGCTTGCAACGTGGCTTAAGTTTGGTTATATTGCCAAATGACAAAATGATAGGATGCAGAAAATGAAAACGATGGAAAAAGAACATTTACGGGTGCTTTCCGGTATTCTCAAAGCATTGTCGCATCCGACACGATTATGGATGGTCGAAGAACTTTCTGAAAAAGAGCGCTGTGTTCATGAATTCGTTGAATCAAGTCATTTTGATTTTTCAACGGTATCGAAACATCTTTCCGTTTTGAGACAGGCCGGGATCATCAGGGACGAAAAGCGCGGGAAAAACGTTTATTACCATCTGCATGCGCATTGTGCGATGACGGTCATTAATTGTATCAAAGATCATATGCAACAACACCATCAAGGGGGATACTAATGTGCCTTCGCTTTCTACAGGATAATCAGACCCACGGTCCGCATATGTACAGAACAGCCGGAGAGATAAAACTTTCAGGTAAAAGACGTATGATGCATGTCCGTATTTCCGGAACAGAATGTGTAAAGTATGATCAGCGAAGAAACGGATCCCGTGATATTCTGAATGAAATTGTTCCAGATGCGGAACTGACGAAGTTCCGGGATTTTATAAAAAGAAGAGTTCCGGTGTCTATACGGAATTCGCCATGTAAATAGACGGGAATGTGAAGTTTAACGGGAACGTCCTGTCTGAATTTGAATTAGAAGAAACAATAAAGAAAGGATAAAAAATGAAAATTTTCGGAAAACAAAAACGGATCCCGGCGGTGATAACGGTGATCTTTCTGGTTGCTTCTGTGGCTCTCATGGCTTGTTCACCCAAGGAAAAATTAGAAACAAGCAAGGCAGAAGACGCAAAGGCGGCAGAAACACAAGCTACGGAAAAACTGCCGAAACTTGTCGATTTCAAATCTCCGACATGCCCTCCCTGCCGTGAAATGGAGCCGATACTTGAAGAACTCGGTAAAGAATATTCTCACGCCTTCGAACTGGAGCTTGTTGACGTATCGCTTCCTGAAAATCAGGACCGCGCCAGGAAAGAAGCCATTCAGTACATTCCGACCCAGATCTTCTATGATCCTGACGGAAAACAGATATTCCGGCATACGGGATATTATTCCAAACAGGATATCCTTAACAAATGGAAAGAACTGGGATACCAGATGTCCCCGGAATAAATGTATACTGTTATAAAAAAAGCCCGCGGTGGAGCGGGCTTTTTTTGGTTCAATATTAAAATGTAATCTATTTTTCTTTATTATCATTCTCGCTTCCCGATTCGATCGAGATTAATGAGGGACTTGGACGGAATACCTTTTTTATCATAGGCAAAAAACCACATTCCTCTTTTTCGATTTCCGCTTCAGCATCTTTTAGAACCCCCGCCCACATGGTCGCAAAGCCGGGATGTTTTTCAAACATGATATGGATTGCCTTATCATAGACATAAAGTACATGAAGTTTGTCGCGGCCGGGCTTTTCTTTCAGGACAGTTATCGTAGATTTTAGATTATCGATCATTTTCCGCAGGTCGGCCAGCTCTTTCTGAACCGATTCATTCCCTTTTGCGGATATGTGCATCTGCGTGTTAAGATGATTCTTTAATCTTTCATTTTCCTCCACATAGGATTTGACGGACATTTTTAACTTGATCCTTGCCTGGATCCATATTACGATGCAAACCAGGAGACCAATGCCGAAACCTATCAGTAATGAAGAAAACGAAAAGGATATATTTCCCATTATCAATCCTTTCGGTTTATTTAATTATATCAATGTACGAAAAATTTTTAAGTGATGTCAAGATGGAATATAAAAAATACCTGACGGAATTTTCAGCATATTATAATCCGCTTCAACCACGCGGGCGGGCGGACTTTGTTTTTGCATATCCTGCCAAAAAATAGAGCAGAAGAATAATAAGCGCGAGGATCGTTGAAACAAACAGCAAAGCCAGGCCGATCCCGAAGATATCTGCAAAGACACCCGTGATAAAAGCGATCGCAGCGCTCATAACCGTTCTAAGAAGGGACTGTGCGGAAAGAACGGAGGTTAAGTATTCCTCTTTACTTTGGTCAGCCACAAAACCGGTAAGGATTGGTTTGCGGATATTCTCGATGATATAGATCATGAAAAAAGCGATGAGGGCCGGTATCCACAGCGATAATTCTGCAAAAATGCCGCATGCCATGCCAAAACCGAAGCCGGCAAGCAGAGTTGTCAGTATAAGAGAGGATCGTTTTCCCTTAAGAAAATATTCGGAGCCTTGTGACGCCAGTGCGGTGAAAAGATAAATAAGAAAATAGAAGATCCCGATCGTCAGTCCGTTCTGCTGATCCCTTGCTATTCCCGGAAGCAACGGAATAAGGATGGCAACGTGCAGCATTACCGGCTGAATGTAATCCTTAACCGCTTTCATGTAAGCACTGTGAAGGGCTGTCTGGTTTATCAGTTTGAAAACCCTGACATTTTTCATGGAAACGATAAAAGCTCTGAATGTTCTTTCCATTGCGCGCAGACGGTTCCCGCGAGAGGGCGCCGGCCGGTCAAGTTCGCGGGGATAGCTCAGAATAAGGAGCAGATTTACGAGATAGGGAATGGTCGAGAATAAAAAGATCTGAGAGTAGCTGCCATGATAAAAAAGAATAAGGCCGGCTGTCAGCGCCGATATGGCTGATCCCCGTTGCGACCACGCACGCGTATGCCCGTAATAACTGATCTTTTGATCGGACCAGCCTTGCCCTTTAAGGTAATCCATGATCATGCCTTTATGCGTGCCGGAGCGAAAGGCATCTCCAATACCGTAGAGGATAAAAGCAATAAAGAATAAGCCGAAATTTTCCGCCGTGTAAAAAATGATGAAAGAAAATATATACATCAGAAAAGAAGAGGCCAGACTGCGTTTCCGGCCAAACGTGTCGGCGATCACTCCGGAAGGAATCTCAAAAAAATTGATTGTGATCTCCCTCACCGCGTAAAGAATGCCGATTTGCGTATAGGAAAGCCCCCGGGAAATCAGAAAAAGGATAAAGAACGCTTCAAAGAAACGCAAATTCTTTAAAAATCCGTAAGCACAGAACTTATAATATTGTTTGTTTTTTTCCCATGTTTGCATAGCGGTTTTTCCGGTGCCGGGTTTTCATATTAATATGCAATGTCATGAAGTAAAAAAACAGCAGGTTCTGTGCCGGCCGGGAATTAACATATTGAATGTTTTTATTGAGGTGAAAGCGCTTTAAACCAGATGTTCATACTCTCAATATTTCCGGAGATATTGGTGTTGTTTACCAGGCGGCCGCCGTAATCATAGCCGCATTTGGCAAAGGTAATGTTCATACCGGGAGAGGCTGCGCGTGCAATGGTAAAAACAGTTACAAAGCCCTGTCTGCGCATTTCTTCTTCCATTTTCAGCAGCAGATGGACGGCCAGGCTGTTGCCCCGCCAGTCCGGAAGCGTGGCAAAATCCGTCATTTCCGCATGCAGGGCGCTTTTGTATTTTTCCGAGGAGGACAGGGCGATCAGTTCGCCCCGGACCTCAATACCGAAGTAGTCCACATAAGTTTTCATGGTCTTCCGAAGATATCCCGTATCATGGATAGGGAAGGGATAAGAAGGAAAGACGGTCTTATAAATTTCCGCCATGTGTTCCAAATCGTTCTCGTTACAGGGACGGAGATGAAACCGGGAAGTGTCAAGCGGAGAGATCTCTGAATTTTTTTTATCCATAGCGAGCTGTTTGTTACGCCGGTATATGTCCAGATCCGCTTCTTTCTTACGGGCATTGTCTACGTAATATCCGAGGAATACGCCTTTTTCCCTGCCCCGGTAGAAACCCGGGATCTCTCCTTCAATACGGTAACCGGAGTCGATAAAACCGTCGGACTGCGATTCCGGAAGTTTGGCAAATATCTTGCCGTATCCTTTCTCCTTTGCCATATTAATAAGTCGCAGCGGCAGATCATCCAGTGATTCCGGTTCCGCGTGCATCAGATATATGCGATCGTTATAAGTGCCGTGCTGTATTTTTGACCCGCAGGAAAGTGTTTCAAAGATGTCAAAATGATGTTCTTGCATAAGAGTCCTTTTCATAAATTTAATTATTTACTCTCGTTATTACCGTTATTGCGGCGTTTGTAACGGGTATTATTGGCCGGTACCAGGGAAATGGCCTTGTCGTAATCGGCCAGCAGCTTTTCAATACCTACCGCTTTGTATTCCTGAGCATCTTCAAGCAACAGTTCGCGATCACATTCTGCACAATTCCTGTCGCAGAAATAGGGTTCATATGAATCCGGTTCTTTATAACTTGATATTACACCTTCGTAGTTTCGCAGAATGACCTTGTTGGTGGACCAGGAGATCAGGTAGTTCGGCATAACAGGAATTTTTCCGCCGCCGCCGGGAGCATCGATCACATAGGTCGGCACACAGAATCCGCTCGTATGGCCGATCAGGCTTTCCAGGATTTCAATACCTTTTCCGACCGGGGTGCGGAAGTGACTGAGCCCTTCTGAAAGATCACACTGATAGAGATAGTAAGGCCGTACGCGATTATATGCCAGTTTCTGCACCAATGCTTTCATGATGCGGGGACAGTCATTTACACCGGCCAGAAGGACGGATTGATTTCCCAGCGGGAAACCGGCATCTGCGAGTTTCCTCAGTGCGCTACGCGATGAATTCGTGATTTCCCGCGGATGGTTGAAATGACTGTTTATCCAAACCGGCTGGTGTTTTTTCATCATATTCACAAGCTCATCCGTTATCCGGTAAGGAAGAACAACCGGTGTCCGCGTGCCGATGCGGATGATCTCCACATGTTCGATCTTCCGCAGTTCTGTCATGATCCAGTCCAGATATTCCGTGGAAAGCAAAAAGGGATCACCGCCGCTCAGCAATACATCGCGGATGCGCGGGGTTTTCTTAATATATTCCAGGCCTATTTTGACCTGTGATTTTCCCGGAATACTGTCTACATCACCGACACGGCGTTTGCGCGTGCAGTGACGGCAGTACATGGCGCAGGTATTGCTGACCAAAAAGAGCACGCGGTCCGGGTAGCGATGTGTGATACCCGGTACGGGACTGTCCGTATCCTCGCTCAGCGGATCGGACATATCGGTTTTCATTACTTTTAGTTCATCAATAACGGGAAAGCTCTGTTTAAAGATCGGATCGTTCTCCAGATTGTCGGTATTGATCAGGGAGAGATAATAGGGCGTGATTGACATCGGAAATTTCGAGGTTATTTTTTTGTACTGTTCGCGTATCTCGTCCGAAACCGTAATATCCAGCAGTCTTTCAAAAGTATCAAGGTCCGTGATACTGTGGCGAACCTGCCATTTCCAGTCCTTCCAGTTATGTTGTTTCCCGCCGTCGATTTCTTTAAGTATGCTTTTTTGTTGTTCTGAAATCATTATTTCTCCGGTTTTTTTACTTCTTTTATGTGTTTTACTTTTTTATGCCTGAATCAGATTTTCAGCATGCATAAGTTCTACAATACGTTCCAGCGATTCGGTTATATTTCTCTTTTCCGTATCACTGAGTTTGGCAAAAGAGACAGAAAGCTTATCCTGTAAAAGGGGAGGTGTTTTTTTGATCATTTTTCTGCCGGATGCCGTGATCTCAAGATATACTTTTCGCCGGTCTTTTTTCGAACGTTCGCGAATGACAAAATTTTTTGTCTCCAAGCGGTCTACAATGCCATTAACAGTGCTTTCGCTGAGATTTACTTTTTTTGCCAGATCTTTCAGGATCATTTTATTTGCTTTTTCAAGCACATCAAGACATATAAGCTGCGGAGTAGTGAGTCCGAATTCTGCATTGAGTTTCCGGGAGTATATCCCTACTGCACGTGAGATGCGGCGGAGGGCGTAGAGTATTCTGTAATCATAATGTGGCACATTGTTATTTTTCATTATCGTTTTTCTTTCTATTAAATAATTTGAACACGAATTATTCGCATAAGATGATATAAAAAGGCTTTATTAATGTCAAGTGAATAATCCCCGCAGGATGCAGCGGGAATTTCCTCAGGGCGGGTTTACCGCGCGGGTATCGGTTCCCTGAAGAAACCGTTAGTAAGTACGATAAATGCAACAGCTAAAAAGCATAGCGATCCTGGACCGCTGTTTTTTCCGCTGCATATTGATAAAAATCCCTTGACAATAGGGAACGGATATTGTATACTTTAAATAATAATCGGAATGATTATTAATAAAGGAAGAAAAATGAAAAGTCAAACAACATACCGGAGAAGCAAACAGCGACAACGGATCCTGGAGGTTCTCAATTCCACGCGCTCCCATCCGACCGCTGCCTGGCTTTATGATCAGTTGAAACCGGAATTTCCCTCACTGAGTCTCGGAACCGTTTACCGCAACCTGCATATACTGGAAGAACAGGGAAGTATCGTTAAGTTGACATCCGGGAGTACTTTCGACCGTTATGATGCCGTTACAGATCCTCATGCACATTTCCGCTGCATTAAATGCGGCAATGTTTATGATGTGGACAGCGGCAACCTCCGTAATTATCACAAAACGGCGGAAAAAAATATGGAACATGAGATCAATGAAATATTTATTGAGTTCCGCGGTATTTGCAAAGAGTGCCGTAAAAAGGAAAAAAATGAAGGTCAGCATTTTGATACGGTGGCTTCGCAATGAGAAGAGAAAAGAGTTTAAAGTGAAGAACAAGAAAAAAACATAAAAACAAAAATGAAAGGGTTTATTATGGAAGAGCAAGTTAAAGAAACATATTCAATGCCCCTGATCGGCGATAAGGCTCCGGCTTTTGAGGCGGTTACCACACAGGGAAAGATCAAATTCCCGGAAGATTATTCAGGTAAATGGGTCATTCTTTTCAGCCATCCGGCTGACTTTACCCCGGTCTGTACGACCGAATTCATGACATTTGCAAGCATGCAGGATGAGTTCAAAAAGCTGGACACGGAACTTATCGGTCTTTCCATTGACAGTATTTACGCCCACATTGCCTGGCTGCGTACCATTAATGAAAAGATCGAATACAAAGGAATGAAAAATGTGGAAGTGAATTTTCCGGTCATTGAAGACCTCAAAATGGAGGTCGCAAAAAAATACGGAATGCTGCAGCCGAATGCTTCAACTACACAGGCGGTCCGGGCAGTCTTTATCATCGATCCGGAAGCTAAAGTACGCGCAGTACTGTATTATCCGCTTTCCAGCGGGCGTAATATGGATGAGATAAAACGTCTGATCCTCTCACTGCAGAAAACCGATAAGGACGGTGTTGCTACCCCGGCAAACTGGCAGCCCGGTGATGATGTGATCATCCCGACACCGGGTTCCTGCGGAGCCGCAAAGGAACGGGTTGCTCAAAAAGAAGAAGGAAAATACTGTCTCGATTGGTTCCTTTGTCTGAAAAAGGACAAGTAAGAGCAGGGTATCCATTTTTGAAAAAGGCTGCTTCGGCAGCCTTTTTTTGTTTCATTTGAACTACAGATAGAAGCAGGGAGCCGGAATGTGCATCAGGACGGGGACAAAACACAATATCGCAGTAAACTTTCCATTGTATTGAAAGAAAGAATTACATATTTTTTACCGTTACCGTAGTGAATAATTATAAAGAAGGAGGGCATTATGACGACTTCATCTGCCGGGAAAAAGAATATTCTGTGGCTGAGAGGACTTTTAAACGGTCTTTTTGCATGGATCATCGGTTTTCTGCTCTATATGATACCTGCTTTTATTATTGCCGTCAGAATGGGTTTTACACTCGGACCCGGTTCCGATGATCCCGCGGCGGTAAGCGCTGAGATCAGCGAGTCCATTTCTGCATTATATGAAAGCAGCTTGTCCCTGTCCCTGGCTTATATCCTATTGCTTTGTGTTTTCATTTTCTTGAGAGCCCGCCGGATAAATGAAAAATACGGAAGCAAAGAAGTTCTGAATGGTCTGCTCGTGTCGGTTTTTCCCGTATTTTTCAGTATATTATTCATTGTTACGGACGGTTTTGAACTTTTATCTGCCGTTGAAATCGTATTGTTTGTTGTAGCGGGATATCTGGGGGGATATGTGCCGAATTCCTCAAAAAAAGTTTATTCCCGTTCCGGGGAACATAAGAAAAATTATTCTGAATAGATAAAGCTGCTGTATACCGCTTCAGCATGTTTTTATCAGCATCTTTTTTAAGATATTCGGGAATATATATTTTTTTTACATATATTTCATATTATTATTTACATGAGAACCGATAACAGACAGGGCGGACTGTAATGGAAACCTTGAGTGAATATCTGAAAATCTCACCGGAGGTTATTGAAAAACTTATAGTGAGTCTCGCGGTCTTACTGATCCTGACCATTGTCCGTTTCCTGGCGAACTATGCAATCAGGAAACGTATTCAGGACGATATGAAGGCGTATCACTGGCGCCGGGCAGTGCTTTATATTTACACTGTCCTGATCATCATATTCATCGGTTCGATCTGGGTCAAGGGACTGCGTTCCCTGACAACCATCCTGGGTCTGGCGAGTGCGGGAATTGCGATCGCGATGCACGATACCATCGCCAACCTGGCGGGGTGGGCGTTTATCGTGTCCCGGAAACCCTTCAGGGTGGGCGACCGCATCGAGGTACAGGATATCATCGGTGACGTGATCGATATCCGGATCCTGCAGTTCAGTATCGTGGAATGCGGGAACTGGGTGGATGCGGATCAGAGTACCGGCAGGATCATCCACATCCCCAACAGCAAGGCACTGCGTGAACCGATCGCCAACTATCAGATCGGCTTTGAGTACATATGGAATGAGATCCCGATACTGATCACCTTTGAAAGCGACTGGAAAAAAGCCAAGCGGCTCCTGGAGGAGATCGCCAATAAGAACGTGATGCATCTCTCGGAAGGCGCCCAGAAGCAGATCCGCAAAGCGGCGCAAAAATATTTTATTCAGTATAATAAACTCACCCCGATCGTCTATACCTCCGTCAAGGAAAGCGGGGTCATGCTGACCATACGCTTCCTGGTCAATCCCCGTCAGCGGCGCTCCAGCGAGCACCAGATATGGGAAGCCATGCTCGACGCATTCAGCCGGGAAAAAGATATTGATCTGGCATATCCGACCCGCCGCTACTATGTCCGCGGAGGCTCCCGGGACCGGGAAGACGTGGATCTGAGATCATAGCTCACTAAAATTCGTAGTATGAAAACCTGCAGGATCAGAGGGATTCCTGTGGTGAAAATATTTTCTGATACATCTTTTCAAAACATAAAATATTTCGTAGTTTTTCGCTGAAGATTTTGAAGCATGAGAGAGAAGTCCATTCTCTTGATCAATATCGGATCGAAAGTCATGGCCCCGCGCCGCGACACGAGATCGTGACGGAAAGGAAAGTACAGTATGCAAAAAATGTTGAAGACCGCAATAATGGTCACCGACCCCTTTTCTTCCAGCCACTGGCGTTCCTGCCGGGAAAGCGTCACCCTGGGCCCGTCCCACCCGGCCTGCTCCCGGCCCAGCCAGCGGGCATAGAGCCGGGCCATATCATCCTGGGTCACCCTGTCCATGG
>JAWOEU010000120.1:0-5086 GCA_046482575.1 Fidelibacterota bacterium | reverse complement strand
ATAATGTTACTGTTAATAGGTGCTGAAGAAATTTTTTGGTTTACTTATCTCACAGTCTTTTTAGGCCAACTACTTACGATGGGTGCCGGTATACCCATTATGTTGATGCTCGATAAAAAAATAAATTTCAATAAAAAAATGCAAAGTTAAAAAAGATATGGCGCAATATAAAAAAAGACACTCTACTAGTTGACCCGGAGAGCTTTGACCGGGGACTGTAGAGCGTCTTTTTTACGAAATCACTGCAAATTAATCGTTGTGTAAATCTTCAACTTCAATAACTTTAAAACCTTTGCGGTCTAGATGCTTTGAAATTTCCTCTAATGTTTTTTTAGAGATATTAGGTTCTAGAGTCATGATCATACGTCTAACTATTTTCTCGCGTTGAACATCTAAAGTAATACAGCTCATGATGGAGCAGTAACGGTTAATGATTTTTGCGATATCAGCCAAATCACCTTTTTCGCCTGGAGAAGCAATCGTTAAAACGTAACTCCCGGAATCGATGCTCCAAGATTGTTGCAGTAAATCAATCAATGTACTATGAGTTAATATACCGTAAAAATGATTGTTCTCATCAAGAACCGTAATATAAGGCAGATCTTTTATCATGAAAAAGATTTTAAAGAATGAAGAATTAAGATGGACATACTTTGTAGCATTTTTAAGTAGATGAGTGACGGGTAAATTCATATCCCCGCCGTTTGCCTTATGTCTGTATATGAGTACCGAATTTCGCACCCATCAAACCCAAAACGAAATTGAATATACTTCTGGGCTTTATTTTCGGACTGGCTGCAGGTGTGGGTATAATTTTGCTTCGCGAGTTCATGGATAATTCAATCCGCAGCAAGGAAGATCTTGAACGCCTCGGTCTTACCGTGCTCGGCATTATTCCCTCAATGTCCATTGACCGCACCAAAAAAGTGCTGGATAAAAAGTATTCCACTTACGATGATTTCCGCAACCGTCTGATCTCGCATTTCAAACCCCGCTCTCCCATCTCGGAATCCTTCCGTTCGCTGCGGACCAATCTCGAGCTTTCCGTACCTTCCGACAAACCGGTGAGTTCGCTGGTAGTTACCTCTGCCGGTGCCGCTGAAGGGAAATCCACGGTCATCGCCAACCTCGCCATCGCCTATGCGCAGTTCGGTATGAAGGTGCTTTTGGTGGATGGCGATATGCGTAAACCGGCTATCTATAAAATGTTCTCGACACCGAAGAAACCGGGACTTGCGAATATGATCACCAAGCGTTCAAAACTTGATGAATCCATATATAAAACGGAAATAGACAATCTGTATGTCATGCCGGCAGGCAGTCTCCCCCCGAACCCCTCTGAACTGCTGGGTTCAAAAGCAATGAAAGAACTGTTTGCGCAGCTGCGTAAACAGTTTGATAAGATCTTCTTCGACGCTCCGCCCCTGATGGCGGTAACCGATGCAGCACTGCTCGGGTCCATTACCGACGGTGTCCTGCTTGTTGCCCGTGCGGGTGAGGCGCAGAAGGAAGTTATCATTCACCTCCAGCAGGAAATGAAAAATACGAAGATCAAAATTGCCGGAACGGTCCTTAATGACGTTAATCCGAAAAACACATCGAGTGGGTATTACTATTATTATCAACGTTATTACTTTGATAAATACTACGGTGAAAACACGAAATAATATTATCTTATCAGGCAGCCCGGTTAAAAAGGACCGGGCTGTGTTCTTCATTAATCAACAATATTATTGTGAAGGTCAGGGGAAATATGTCATCATCCAAAACAAAGAAAGAATGGCTCGAAGGTACGTATAAGGACTTTTGCAAAAAGCGCGCCGAACGGCGTGATGAGTTCAGGACCATGTCCGATGTTCCCATCGATCCGCTTTATACTCCGGAAGATATCCTCGGTGAATACACCGGAGAAATAGGTTATCCCGGAGAATATCCTTTTACCCGGGGCGTGTATCCCACCATGTACCGCGGAAGGTTGTGGACCATGCGGCAATATGCCGGTTTTGGCGATGCAAAGCAATCCAATCAGCGCTATAAATATTTACTGGAAAACGGACAAACGGGATTGTCGGTCGCTTTCGACCTTCCCACACAGATCGGTTACGATTCGGACAATGCCATTTGTGACGGTGAAGTGGGAAAAGTCGGGGTAGCCATTGATTCTCTTGCAGATATGGAAGTGCTGTTTGACGGCATCCCTCTGGACCGGGTGTCCACCAGTATGACTATCAATGCACCGGCTTCCGTATTACTTGCCATGTATGTGGCTGTTGCGGAAAAACAGGGGGTCTCTTCCGATAAGCTGACAGGCACGATCCAGAATGATATTTTAAAGGAGTATATTGCAAGAGGGACTTTCATTTATCCGCCGAAAGAATCCATGCGCCTTGTGACCGACACATTTGAATATTGTTCAAAACACGTTCCCAGATGGAATATGATCTCCATCTCGGGTTATCATATCCGTGAAGCCGGCTCCACGGCGGCTCAGGAGATCGGCTTTACTCTTGCGGATGGGATCGCCTATACCGAAGCCGCCCTGAAAGCGGGAATGGATGTAGATGCTTTTGCGGGACGCCTGTCCTTCTTTTTTAACGCGCATAATAATCTTTTTGAGGAGGTTGCAAAATTTCGCGCCGCCCGCCGGCTCTGGGCCAGGATCATGAAAGAACGTTTTGACGCTGAAAAGGAAAAATCCATGATGCTGCGCTTTCATACACAAACCGGTGGATCCACGCTTACAGCACAGCAGCCCGACAATAATATTGTGCGAGTTACCATTCAGGCGTTGGCGGCTGTTCTGGGAAGTACTCAGAGCCTGCATACAAACAGTAGAGATGAGGCACTGTCGCTTCCAACGGAAGACTCGGTCCGCGTAGCTCTCCGGACGCAGCAAATAATCGCCCACGAATCCGGAGCGGCGGATACCATAGATCCGCTTGCAGGATCCTATTTTGTTGAGGCGCTTACGGATAAGATCGAAAATGAAGCAAGGGCGTATATTGACAAAATTGATGAACTCGGGGGTATGTCCGAAGCCATTGAACAGGGATATGTTCAGCGGGAGATCCAGCGCGAAGCTTATCGCGTGCAAAAAGAGATTGAGAAAAATAAGACAATAATCGTCGGGTTGAATAAATTCACGTCTGATGAAGAACCCCCGGCAAATCTTCTGCGTATTGACCGGCGCATCCAGCATGAACAGATCAAACGCATTGAGGATCTGAAAACAAAACGGGACGGGAAAGAAGTGGAGAGCAGACTTGAGGACCTGAAAAATGCATGCAAAGGGAAAGAAAATCTGATGCCCTTTATTATATCAGCCGTCAAAAGCTATGCAACACTGGGTGAAATATGTGACGTTATGCGAGAAGTGTTTGGAGAATATAAAGAAAATATTGTTATCTGAGGAGTGATTGGTTTATGGTAAAAAAAATATCTCATATTGGCGTGGCCGTAGAATCCATAGAGGAACAAATACCTTTTTACCGGGATGTTCTCGGACTGGAATTTGCAGGTACGGAACGTGTTGAGGATCAGAAAGTAAAAATAGCTTTTTTTAATGTGGGTGATACCCGTATTGAACTTCTGGAACCCGTTTCCGGGGAAAGTCCTGTTGCAGCATTCATCGCCAAACGCGGACAGGGCATCCATCACATCGCATACCGCGTAGATGATTGTGCTTCTTCTCTGGAAAAGATGGAAAAAGAAGGACTGCGTTTGATCGATAAGGAACCGCGTACCGGAGCCGGTGGTGACAAGATCGCTTTTCTTCATCCCAAATCCACTTTCGGGATATTAACGGAATTGACTGAGGAACATGAATAGCGGAACAGGGAGAAAAAATATGGACGATATTAAAAAACTACAGGAAATGCGGCGGGAGGCCCGGCAAGGCGGCGGGAAAGAACGGATCGATAAACAGCATGAAAAAGGCAAAATGACTGCCCGTGAACGCATTCAGCTTTTATTGGACCACGATTCTTTTGAAGAATTTGATATGTTCGTAAAGCATCGCTGTACGAACTTCGGGATGGAAAAAAAACATTTTCTCGGTGACGGCATTGTAACCGGGCGCGGAACCATTGACGGCCGTCTTGTATATGTTTACGCACAGGATTTTACCGTTTTTGGCGGGAGCTTAAGTGAAACGCTGGCGGCGAAGATAGTGAAAGTTATGGAAATGGCTATGAAAATGGGAGCGCCTGTTATCGGATTGAACGATTCGGGGGGAGCCCGCATTCAGGAAGGTGTTACAGCTCTGGGCGGTTACGCCGATATCTTTCAGAAGAATGTTGAAGCTTCCGGAGTTATTCCGCAGATATCTGCGATACTGGGGCCCTGTGCCGGAGGAGCGGTTTACAGTCCGGCGATAACTGATTTTGTGATCATGGCGCAGAAAACTTCCTATATGTTCATTACCGGTCCGAAAGTCGTAAAAGCGGTGACCAATGAAGATGTCAATGTTGAACAACTCGGCGGTGCGATGGTGCATGCTGCAAAATCAGGGGTCGCACATTTTGCCGCTGAAGATGAAAAAGAAGCAATCTTACTCATCCGCAATCTGATCTCGTACATCCCTTCAAATAATATGGAAGAAACACCGTCGGTGGCTTCCCGGGATACGATCAGCCGGCATTCGGAAATGCTGAATGAGATCATACCGGAATCGCCCAATGTCCCCTATGATATAAAAGAGATCATTCATGAAATTGTTGATGATAATGAATTTCTTGAAGTTTCCCGCCATTATGCACCCAATATTGTAACAGGGTATGCGCGTTTTAATGGCCGTTCAGTGGGTATTGTTGCCAATCAGCCGAATTATCTCGCCGGCGTTCTGGATATCAAGGCAAGTATAAAAGCTGCACGTTTTGTACGCTTTTGCGATGCCTTTAATATTCCGCTGCTGACACTGGTTGATGTACCCGGTTTCTTACCGGGAACGGCGCAGGAATACAGCGGGATCATTAATCATGGCGCAGGCCAATAATACACGAAGCTTCCTGGAACTATCAATCAGGGGTGCATCCGGTTGCTGCAGCTGAAAACTCACGGCCACAATCACACGGCCTTCCACTGTGAT
>JAWOEU010000038.1:0-4589 GCA_046482575.1 Fidelibacterota bacterium | reverse complement strand
CACGCTGAGACTGGTCGATGAATTACGCCGGAAGGATATCCGCAATGCCGCCAAGCTCGATTATTTCGAGATCGGGGCGCGCATCGGCATTATCACCGGAAAAAAGACGGCATTAAAGCGAAAACTCGATTTTTACACCGAAAACGCTTATACGGACAAGATCACAGAAGCGATACAACAGGATTTTATCGACGAATGCGATTGGCTGATCTCGGAGATCCGGGACCTGGAAAGGGACTACCGGGAACTCTGGCTGCGCACCAACCGTCCGGCCAATCTCGATAGATTGATGAATATTATGCGGCAGCAGGCCTTATATATCGGCAAGGCAAAACAGTCCCTTGAACAGGGAAATTACAACATCAACCAGGAGATCCCCTCCCGGTGGATAACCGCAAAGGCGTATAAAGAAGGCAGGGACGCGCCGCCGGCATACCTGCGCAAGCAATTTGACATTGACGATCCGGAAGCGATCGGATCCGCCTGGCTGCAGGTCGTTGCGAACGACGCCGCCGACGTGTATCTGAACGGAGAGAAAGTGGGGCGGGCGGCCGCCGCAAGGTCCGGGTCCCTGATGGCGGAGAAAAGGCGGGTTGCGTATTGGGAAGTTTCCGGTCTTCTGCAAAAGGGCAGTAACACGATCGCCGTCGCCGTGCAGGCATACAAACCGCGCCGGCCCAGCTCTGCAAACGTATATTTCGAATACACCGCGGAAAAAGGGAAAACCGTTATCGCCAGCGATGCGACTTGGAAGGCCGCGCGATCCGTGAAGAAAGGCTGGCAGACAGGCGAAGATAAATGGGGCAGGTGGCGCGACGCGCTGATCTTTGAGGGCTTCTCCAAGCAGATCTCCATCCCCTTGTTCGAACAGGGGTTCCCGTCCCAGATGGAACTATAAAATAATTTATTTATTCAAAAGATCTTTGTTTCATTAAACAAAAAAAAAACAGGTTCGGGCATGATGCTCGAACCTGTTTGCTTATTAGCAAGTATAATGAACTCTAATTATCATATGTTTCTTCAAAGGCTTCAATTATAGACTCGATCTTTTCCCAAATTAAATCTGACAGATCACTGTTACCATCAGGATCTTCGGGGTATATTTCAATGATGCCATTCGCGTTGCCGTCTGTGGCAGACGTAATGTCGATGCCCCCGGCCGCAGGATCAAACAATGATGTTAGATCAAACGATACAGTCAACACTGCATTGCTGGCTTCGTCAAGATAGACAAGCTCATCAAATTCAATTTCTACCTCAATTTCTTCATCAGACCAGAAAATGAAGGTGGTATCATTGATTGTACCTTCAATACGTATGGATTTATAATACATTTCTGAGATCGAGTTTTCGCTCTCACTGAATTCAAATTCAATTTCATCGTAGGCGGCTGATGGCAGCTCCACATTGTTAACGATGGTTGTATCGAGGGCATTACCATTCCGCATCAGGTCTATTTCAAAGGGGCCTTCAAGCTCATAATCGGTGGCAACAGAGTCGGTCGCAAACAAGGGGTCATTGTCGTCAAACTCTATTTCAATTTCTTCAATATTGATCTTAAAACTTTCAATAACAACAGCGCTGGTGCTTTTCAGCAGCGTTGATTTATTCATTTGATAGTTTGCCTCAAACTTGATGGCAATTTGGTCATTTAGATCATCATCCACACTCGTTGTGCATCCGAGGATGCCAAGAACGGGAAGAAAGACCAGCAAAAATAATAGATATTTTCTCGTTTTCATTTAAATCTCCTGAGTTTGTGTTGATTGATGTACCGGAGCGATTTCCCTCAGATACACCGCTGAGGTTTTTTTGGAAACCTCAACGGCTTTTCGCATGCGGGCTTTAAAAATTATCTGCTTGCCTCTTATTCAGACAAACTGATATCACGGGTGGTATTCTGCTCGCTTTGGACGGACACATTCAGATAATTGGTGGTATCCAGAACACTGTAAATTCCTTCATCATCAACACCTGTGACGATCAGATCATAACTGCCTTCTGCGAGGAAAGCGATCATGTAATGATCCGGTAACTCATCATCATTTGTATCATTTGCTTCCGTGCTGGCAACAGCATTGGGGAAGGGAGCGGTACTGTCGTCTTCAACCGTTTTTTCCGAAGACGTATAGGTTCCGGGCTCATAGGCAAAAACGACATAAGAATTCAATGAATCCGTCGTGTCCGGTGTAAAATCTCCGCTAACGGACCCGGCCTGATTGTTCACGATCAATTTAATCGTCGGTTTGAGAAGATAAAACCCGTTTTCCATTCTGCGGTTACCGGCATAAACGACCGATTTACGCACATCAAAATCCGCGGTGATCTCCACCGTTCCGTTCGTGGGGACATCAAAGGGGCCGTTGGCCTTGTAGCCTGTTGAGGAACCGCTGGGAATAAATATGGGCTCGATAATATCGTCAGCCGGATTTCCGTCGGCAATACCGTCCGGATCGATCGCGATATAGCAGGAGGAATCAGAGGTTACTCCGGATGACCGTTCGGCGACATCCAGCAAAAACCGGATCTGGGTGACCGTACCTGCGGATAACTGAGTGTTTGCAAGGGGAGCCACATTTCCATTCGTCAGTTCCAGAAGATTGAAGGTCTGCGGTCCATCAAAATTTTCTGCGGGCACCCATTCGTTATTCAGATTATAGGCAATGGAATCAATGGTGATATACACACCTTCCACGTCTTCCGCATCCACGATAGGGGAGTCCGTAAGTGACAGACTGACGGTCCCTGTCTCATTAGAGGTAAAACATCCGCTGAAGGATACCATGACCAATAATATTACCGACAGGGTTACTGCCAATGGGATAAACGTTTTTTTTACATGTGTCATTTTTTTCTCCTATTTTACATTATATATATTGCACTTCACTTACATGACACGCTAAGCGAAAGAAAAGTTAATGGAAATCTGTATTATTTGTGTAAATGTGACCTTTTCCCTAAAAACCGGACAGTTTGAAATGGTATTATAAGGCTCATAATATCAGTATAAAAAACCCACAACAAAATCATGCTCGGTTTTTGGTCGGTTTATAACATTTAATGTCCGGAAATCTGCAAGTCCTGTAAGGATCCCTTGAAATATCTATTTGATATCGTATATTGCAGAACCATATAAATACAATGAACGGCGGATCCCGTATCGAAGCCGGAATGGACACCCGGAGACCGGGAGCAGGTGCCACAACGCCCTGTACCACCAACCCGATAAATAATAACGGAAACCGAAGAAGGGATTGCGGTATTGACAATATGGAATTTGTTTGCCCGCCGGAAAATCTCTGCATGTGGGGTTTTGTGGTTACATACCGGTAGGTCCCGGGGCACGGTGAGGCTGCACATACGGCTTGTGGTCCGCGATGCGGCCGCGAAAAAAAGATCCCGTAAACGCGCAGAGCTCAAATCCTCTTGATTTTTCTCCTGAATTCCCCTAACATTCAGGGTAAATATTGTGAATAACGAGATGAGGAAACAATGAAGCGTAAAGTATTGTTATTGACCGCCGCACTTGTGATCGTATTTACGGCCTGTTCCGTGACACAGGGATTGCGGAAAGACGTTGAGGTCGTGAACGACCCCGGCGATATGATGATCGAGATCAGGGGTGTTGAGGAAATTGCCCATGAAAGCGACGATGATACCGCGATAAAGTATTTTCTGCGGAGTTTTGTCAGCAAGGAAGACAAGTCCTCAAATCACCAGGTGTATGTCCGCTGTGACTATCCGAACGACTGGCGTTACTATTTCCGGGCAACTTATCACGGCGGCAATTCCGCGGTGTTTGAATCCCTGGACCGCAGTTTTGAAGGCAGCCGTTTCATGGAGCGGATGCGCGTGGGGATCACGGATGATTTCCTGCGAAAGAACACCAGCGGTTTTTCGCTGATATTCTATTCGGAGACCAGCAACAATTTTACCATTTATCTGAGGAAAGATCAGATCGTGCAACAGATCGCCGCGGTGGACAGCGTAAAACGGTCGCTGTGATCAAATACGCTCTCATTGCGCTCCAGATATTTCATTCCCGGTCGTTCATATAAGGTTTGTTTTGCGGACCTGTTCATCGTTTCATTTACGGTGTCCCGGCATAAGCGCCGCTTGGCGGAGATGAGAGGACAGGCGCAAAAGCCGTTGCCCATTATTCCTGTGGTGATTGAATTTATTCTTCACGGAATTCTGTTAATAACAAAGGTCAAACTTAAGTCAGGACCAGCGGTGGAAAGCCGGTGTTGTGCCCCGCCAGGCTGTGTGTATGCACATATGGAAGAATCTTCGGGTGGCCGGGAATTACAGCTTTTTTTCAAAACAAACGTTAAGCAGCTTGTTTCCTTGCGTCAATTGTCTCCTGCGATTGATATTGACGTGTTGCGACGGATTACCCGGTATTTATCCGATCCGGGGATCCGGATTCCCTTGCGATCTCACATTTAAGCCGGAAATATAAGGTCGGGATGCTGCAATACAGGCTTCTTATGAGGAACACACGGAACATAATCGATCCTTCATCGTCACAGTAATAGTAACTGCTTATTAATAAGCCGCATATGGACATGCAGCGATGGAGAGTAAAA
>JAWOEU010000006.1:0-8054 GCA_046482575.1 Fidelibacterota bacterium | reverse complement strand
CTGTTCCCGGTTACCGGCCTGCCCATGCCGTTTATCAGCTATGGTGGTACAAGCATGCTTTTTACCGGTTTTATGGTAGGGCTGTTGCTGAATATATCGAAACACACTATATCACTTACAATATCACCGCGATCAACAGGGAAATATTGTCCCTGCCGACCGCGGCGTTCGCCGCGTTCAGTAAAGAATTTGCCGCATCATCCCTCCCCAGAAGTCCGCCAATCTCCCTGTCCGTGAGCATATCGGACAGTCCGTCACTGCAGAGCAAATACCGGGTCCCCGGCACCGCTTCCTCCGCGACCTGCGTAAAATCCACCCCGATGTCCCCCTCCATCCCCAGCGCGTTCGTCAGAATATTTGACGGGATACCGGGATCCTGCAGTTTTTCTCTCAAGGTATGGTCCCGGCTTAACTGCCCGAGGCGGCCGTTCCGGTATTCATATAAGCGGCTGTCGCCCGCATGCAGTAAGAAGATCCCGCCGCCGTAGAACAGGAGTCCCGTTATGGTACTGCCCATCCCCCGCTTCTCCGGGTGCCTTTCCCCTTCACTACGCAGGTCCCGGTGGATCTCCCGCAGCCATTCGCTGCACCTCTGCTCAAGCTCCCGGGACGAAAGTCCTCTCTTCAGCTCTTCCGTCCGCGCCTTCATTTCCCGCAATACGAATTCGCTGGCGACATCACCTGCGGGTGGACCGCCCATACCGTCGGCGACAGCAAGAAAATATGCCGGATAATCCCTTGTGATCCGGACAGTACGCTCAATATTGTTATCCCGGATAAACGTACCCCCCGCAAGGAGCATATCTTCATTCCGTGTCCGTGCACGGCCTTTATCGCTGACGGCCGATATCCTTAATCTCATGATAAAACCCCTTTTCCGTTCACATTCTGCTCTGCCCGGCTCTCAATTTTTTTACGCATGATCTTCTTCCATATTCTCATGCATATGTGATATAAGAATGTTCATACGATACAATCAGTAAAAATGAGGATCAGGGACCATGCGCGGATTCACACAATAGAGATATATTAAGCTTTCATCATCACGGACAGGCGATCGTAAATACCGATCGGGGTCTCTTGACGGATATCATTTTACCACTCAGGACCTGTGGTCCATTTTACGCATTATTAATTTTCGACAATTCTAAAAGGATGTTCCGGATATCCTCTACGGTATCCACCTGATAGCGGGCCTCTGAGATCCCGGTACCGACCTTCACGGACCAGGCATCTTCGGGCAGTACACTGAACATATCTTCATCGGACCAGTCGTCGCCTGCGGAGAAAATAAATTTCCAATCTTCGGCATTCAGCCAAATGGAGGCGGCGCGACTTTTATTCACGGTCATATCCTTGATCTCTATGACCTTGTTGCCATCCAGAAGACCGATGTTCATATTCCCGGTGAGATCCTCAAGGGCATCTTTGAGCTCATTGACGCGTACGGCCGCCAGTTCGGGTTCACAGCGGCGGTAATGCCATGCCAGGGAATAGCTTTTCTCTTCAATGAACGATCCGGGGGTCCGGGCCGTATGCATCTCCAGAAGCGGCCGGAGGGTTTCTTTCCAGTCGGCTTTGAGGATCTCAAGCTGTTCCCACTCGTGGTTCGCTTTCCGTATCCACATGCCGTGTCCCGCGATCAGATCGATCGGAAGGTGTCCGAACCATTCCTCCAGAGTGTTCTTCTCCCTGCCGCTGAGGATCACGACCGTATTCTTTTCGCTGGCGCTCAGCTTTTTCAGCATGCCCAGGAGCACCGCATCCGGCTTCGCGTCCCCGGGTTTGACCCTGAAGTCGGCCATCGTGCCGTCATAATCCATAAGGAAAAGCCGCTTTCCCGCCGCCACCATTGACGATTTAATATCGGAAAGACGCTGCCGGTTGATCTTGATCAGGGAATCACGGTCCTGTTTTTTCTTTATCTCGTCCAGCTTTTCCAGGAAATCACGGGCCCAGAACTCAATATTGTAATGGCGTAGCCGCTTGTGCATGATCGTATTCCGGGAGATCTGTTCCTCTTCCGGCATTTCCAGCGCCGATTTAATGCCATTTGCCACTTCCTCTATATTATTGGCATTCACGATCACGGCTTCCCCCAGCTCACTGGCGGCACCGGCGGTCTCGCTTAACACCAGCATGCCCTTTTCATCCGCTCTGGCGGCAACGTACTCCTTCGCCACCAGATTCATCCCGTCCCGGATCGGCGTTACCAGCAGAACATCCGCCGCAGAATAAAGGGCAACCAGGGCTTCAAAACCGAAGGAGCGGTAAAAGAACCAGATCGGCACCCAGCCCATCGTACCGTGTTCGCCGTTGGTATTGCCGACCAGCTCCTCGATCTCGCGCAGCAGTTCACTATAGGTCTCAACCTCTGTACGCGAAGGCGCGACAATGAGGATCATGGTGACCTTTTCCCGGTATTTGGGATTTCTGCGTAGGAATTCCGAATAGGACCGTATTCTGCCGGGAATGCCTTTGGTATAGTCCAGGCGGTCCACCGAAAGGATGAGACTGGTACCCTCGGCCTTTTGCAGGACCTCTTTGCTTTCTTTTTGTATGGAGTTTTTGCTGTGTGCTTTGTAGTAACGGTTGTAATCGATGCCCATAGGGAATACATCCGTCTTCACAAGGCGGTTCCCGATATGAAAAAAGCCAAGATTATGTTCATGGCCGAGGATACGGCGGACACTGCTTGTGAAGTGACGGACATAGTCATAGGTATGAAAACCGATCAGGTCTGCGCCGAGCAATCCCCGCAATACTTTTTCTCTCCAGGGAAGTAAGCGGAAGATCTCATATGAGGGAAAGGGTATATGCAAAAAGAAACCGATGCTGGTATCGGGAAACTTTTCCCGTATCAGTCCCGGAAGCAGCATCAGCTGATAATCGTGGACCCAGATCGTATCTCCGTCCTCAATAATACCTTCGAGCTTTTCGAAGAATTTTTGGTTTACCGTTCTATATGCCTGCCACAGTTCATGCAGATACTCGATCTCGTCAGTAAAATAGTGGAACATGGGCCAGATAGTCCGGTTGCAGAAACCGTAATAATAGTCGTCGATCTCCGCCCGGGAAAGAAAAATGGGGATATTTTTGTATACGATCCGCAGATGCCGGTCGATCTCCGCCTGTTCTTTTTTGCTGAGATCTTCCTCCGGAAGACCGCACCAGCCGACCCAGAGGCTGTCGCCTTCCTCATGAACGCTTTTCAATCCGGTCGTCAGGCCGCCGATACTCGGTTCGTAGTTCAGCTTCCCCGCAGTGTGCCCGATAGTGACCGGAAGACGGTTCGAAACAAAGATGGTTTTACTCATTGGTTTTCCCGTTTTGCGTTATATTGTGAATGTGCTCAATATTCTCCAGGATCTTCTCATTTTTATCGATCCTGGTCTCCGAGAAGGTAATAGCCGCATCGATCAGTGAGAGATGTGAGTATCCCTGGGGAAAATTCCCCAGGAGACGTTTTGTTTTAAAATCCATGTCTTCGCTGAAAAGGCCGAGATGGTTCGAATGCGACAACAGTTCATTGAAAAGCTCCGTGGCCTCTTTTTTTCTGCCGATCTGTGAGAGTGCCTTGATCATCCAGAAACTGCAGACGGTAAAGGCGGATTTTGGGCGGCCGAAATCGTCTTCATCCTTATAACGATACATTAAGCCGTCCCGGCTCAGTTCCTCACGGGTCTTTTCGACCGTGGACACAAATTTCGGATCGTGCGGATCAATGAATTCATAGCTGGCCATGAGAAGATTTGCCGCATCCATGCTTTTCCCGCCGTAGGTCTGGGTAAAAGCCCCGAGCTCCGGATCCCAGCCTTTGCTGACGATATCCCGGTGAATGGTGTCCCGGGTCTTACTCCATTTTTTCACATAGGAAGAGAATCCCAGCATTTTCGCCAGTTTCACTCCCCGGTCCATGCCTACCCAGGAGAGGACCTTTGAAAAAACGAAGTGCCGGTTCACGCTGCGGTATTCCCATATTCCGCGGTCTTTCTTCATCCAGTTCTTTTCCACGGAACGTACCAGTGTGCGTGCGACCGTCCACAATTCTTCCGCTCGCTCGACATCGTTGTAAAAGAGCTTGAACCCCTTGTATATCACATCCAGCAAAACACCGTAGATGTCGTTCTGTTTCTGGTGATACGCCGCATTGCCCACCCGGACGGGCTTTGAATTCTCATAGCCATCCAGCCAGGGCAGTTCGCGTTCGGTAAGACGTTTTTCACCGCGGATACCGTACATGATCTGGATCTTCTCATCCTTATACGGGATCACATCGATAATAAAACGCAGGAAACGTTCCGCAACGTTATAATGCCCGGTACCGGTCAACACCGTGATGATCATTGAGGCATCACGGATCCAGCAGAAACGGTAGTCCCAGTTGCGGTTCTCGCCGATGGTCTCCGGAAGGGATGTGGTCACCGCCGCGAGTATGGCACCGGTTTTCTGGAAGCTCAGCAATTTCAGGGTCAGAGCACTGCGAACGATCTCATCCTGATAACGTGTAAAGTGTACCGTCCGCTGTACCCAGTCCAGCCAATAAACCTTGGTGCGTTCAAATTCCAGGTTTATTGCCGGTATATCCTGTTTGAACAGCTTCTGGTTGTAGGTAATTATAAAAAAACACTCTTTGCTTATGGTATAGGTTTTTTTCTTTAGCACATACTCCTGCGGAATATTACTGTACAGATAAACAGATTCATATCTTCCGTTTTCGGACCAGCTCTTAATATAGCCGCTGTGTGCTTCGGTTACCGTTGAATGTCTGGCATATGCCATGGCGGGATCGTAATCAAAACGTACTTTCGGTTTCCCGTTAAGGGGACGGATATAGCGGATCACATCGGACGGGCATATGTAATTCAAACGGTCGTTTTTATAACGCGGCATAAAATCCAGAACTTCAAATTCTCCCTCTTTGGTTTTGAAATGTGTCCGCAAAATACACGTATGATGAATATAATTCTGTTTTATTTCCGCGTCATCACCGGCATCAATACGGAATGCTCCGCCACGCTTTCTGTCCAGAAGGGCTGCAAATACCGAAGCGGAACTGAAATCCGGGAAACATAACCATTCTATTGAACCCCTGTCAGAAACCAAGGCTGCAGTTTTGCAGTTGCCGATAATGCCGTAATTTAAATTGTCTTTCATAAACTCCGGTTCCGTTTTCTTAGGTATATCGTTTTCTTTGACTTAACAGTCAAATATCACTGCCTTCCCGGTTATCCTACATTAAATCACTTTGTAAATCAAGTGTTAAAATATGTAATTCCGTCGTCAGAGTCAATAATGAAACAATACGGCAGCAAATGATGATACGCCGGTCGGGGAACAGAAAAAGAGCTCCACTATTTTGACACGATAAAACGGTCAATACAAAAGCTCCTTTACAACGAAAGGAGCTTTTGTCAATGCGTATTATTGGTCTGTCCCGTTTATTTCATAAGGACAATTTTCTGTACCCGTCTCGCATTATTGATATTAATATGCACAAAATAGATCCCTGTGCTCAGATTTGCCCCGTCAATGCGGAGAGCATGCGAGCCGGCAGTAAGCGGACCGTTATGCAGCATACTCACCGGACGGCCGGTGAGGTCGAAAAGCTGTGCATGAACCGCGGCTTCCTTTGCCAGATTCAAGGGGACAACCGTGAGCGGGTTGAAGGGGTTCGGACAGGCGGCACCGATCGAGAAGTCCCGACCTGTATTGCCTTCCGCCGCCGTGATCGTGACAGCCATATCCGTATGCCTGTATTCGGCATTGGCAATGCTGATATCTGCAAGGTCGTAGGTATAGGTCTTTCCCGGGATCACATAGTTATCGGTATAATGATAATTCTGCGGTTCGCTCGTGGTACCCGCGCCTTCCAGCTCCCCGATCATTACGCCGTCACGGTAGATCCGGAATGCCGCGTTCTCCGTCTCGCTCTCCGTGCGCCAGGTCACGACCACCTTTCCCTGCCGCGCTTCCGCACCAAAGTCCGCCAGCTCCACCGGTAAGGCGGTCTCCGTACCGTTCTCCCAGTCCAGGAAGGGATATCCCGCATTGATCTCTCCCCCGGTATCGAGGTCCCAATAGTCCTCCGTACCGTTCGCGCTTTCCCCCGCAAGGTCCCAGCCCGCGGCCTCAAAGGTCGCTGCGCTTTTCATTTCGGACGTCGTTTTCCCGGTACCTGCTGCGCTGCCGGATTGTCCCGAACTTTCCGTATCCCAGAACGAAGCCGTGACCGATGCGCCGGGCATTCCCTCTTCCAAGTTTTCATCGGCTGCATACCCGGCAAGGCCTCCCGTGCTGGCGCTGCCGGTTACGGCACCGGCAGAATAAGAATTGTCTATCGTACTTCCTCCGAATGCACTGCCCACCAGACCGCCGACATTGGTATTGCCGGCCACACTTCCCCGGGCATAGCAATTTTGAATGGATGAACCCAGCAGCCCGATCAATCCGCCGGCATGATCACCGCTGCCCTGAACCGATGCGACGGAGTAGCTTTGACTGATCGTACCGTTTGCCGTCTGACCGCTAAGTCCGCCGACATAATCCGTGCCGGACACCGAGCCCGAGACATAACAATTGACAACATTACCCGATTCAACATAACCGGCCAACCCGCCGGTACTGTGGGCTCCGGTCATACTGACATCGACCATTCCCAGATCCGAGACCGGTCCCCCGTCCAGCTGGCCGATAAAACCCGTATAATTTTCAGAAGGCCTGTTAACGGTCAATCCGGAAATCGTGTAGCCCGCACCGTCATAAGAACCTAAAAAGTTATTTGCATTCGTTCCGATCGTTGAAAAACCCGCGCCGCCGTGCCAGTCCGCCGTGGCGGCGGCATTTATGTCCGCGATCTGTTCATGATCGCTTCCCCAGACAGCGCTGTTCTGCGACAGCCAGTAGAGCTGATTCAGTCCGTTGATACGGTAAGGTATTGTACTGCCGTCCCCTTCCGGCACCTGGTTGTCCCTCACCCAATCGCTGTTGTCCATATTGTACAGGGTCCCCGAATTCATTCCGGCATCATCACTGAGCGTTGTTCCGCTGCCGTCCGTCATCCGGTAATACGCCACCAGTCCGCTTTGTCCGCTGACATCGGCACACATGTATTCCCGGATCTCTTCCTGCGTCCTCGCGGTATTCCAGACCCGGAGTTCATCGATACTGCCATGGAAATGGGGGCTTCCGGAACTGCGGTTGTCCCTGCCGATGCGGTGAGGAGTATCGAAAGTAAGGTCCGTTCCGCAGCCGCTGTGATCGAATTCAAGGACGCCGTCCACATAACCGCGGAGGCGGTCATTGCTTTTATCCCGGACAAAGGCCACATGATGCCAGCTGTTATCCCGCAGGTCCGTTGATCCGTACACCTGCTCTTCACCGTTCCACCAGATGCGTATCTGTCCGTCGTCATGCACTTCCCAGCCGGCATTATCGTTAGAATCAAAATTACCGAGAATAATCCCCACACGCTCACTTGCTTCAAGATTGCCGGTCCCGGTAATCGGAATTTTTATCCAGGCCTCCACCGTATTGCTGGTGCCGGCGACCGGCAGTATCTCCGTCAATTGCACATAATCGTCGACCCCGTCAAACTCCAGAGCACTGTTCGCGTTCAGCATCTGAATGAGCGCGGTGATCATTATTGCGGTCTTCAACATTTTTTGCATACTGTCCTTTCCTTTCCGCCACGATGTTGCGTCACGGTGCGGTACCATGACCTTCGATCCGATACTGATTAAGAAAATGCACTTCTCTCTCATTCTTCAAAATCTTCGGCAAAAAATGTACAAAATATTTTATGTTTTGAAAAGATATATCGAAATTTTTCACCGCAGGACCTCTGATCCTGCAGGTTTTCATGCCACGAAGTTTTTTAATGGGTTATGATCTCAGATTCCCGTCTTCCCGGTCCCGGGAGTCTCCGCGGACATAGTAGCGACGGGTCGGATATGCCAGATCAATATCTTTTTCCCGGCTGAATGCGTCGAGCATGGCTTCCCATATCTGGTGCTCGCTGGAGCGCCGCTGACGGGGATTGACCAGGAAGCGTA
>JAWOEU010000013.1:0-31585 GCA_046482575.1 Fidelibacterota bacterium | reverse complement strand
CTTACTTCTTACTGCTTACTATTAACCCACAACCTTTAAAATAAAAGCATACTCGAATGCGACCTCTTTATACACCTGAAATCTTCCCGAGGCTCCTCCGTGACCGTAATCCATTTCCGTTTTCAGCAGAAGGAGATTATCATCGGTCTTCATATCGCGCAGTTTTGCGGTCCATTTCGCGGGCTCCCAGTACTGCACCTGCGAATCGTGCAAACCGGTAGTAATGAGCATGGCGGGATAATCCTGTGCCTTTACATTGTCATACGGGGAGTATTCCATCATATAGTCGTAATAGACCTTCTCGTTGGGATTTCCCCATTCATCATATTCACTGGTCGTAAGCGGGATGCTCTCGTCCAGCATTGTGGTAACGACGTCAACAAAGGGGACCTGTGCCACAATACCGGCAAATTTTTCCGGAGCCATATTGGCAACGGTACCTGTGAGCAAACCGCCGGCGCTTCCGCCCATGGCCACCATCCGGTCATACTGTGTATAATTTTTTTCCACAAGATAATCTGCACAGTCGATAAAATCCGTAAATGTATTTTTCTTTTTCAGAAGTTTGCCCTCTTCATACCAATAGCGGCCCATTTCCTGCCCGCCGCGGATATGGGCGATCACATAAATAAAACCGCGGTCCAGCAGACTGAGACGTACAGAGCTGAAGTAAGGATCCATATTCATCCCGTATGATCCGTACCCGTAAAGGACAAGCGGTGCACTCCCGTCCAGGGGAGTGTCTTTTTTATATACCATGGACATCGGGATCTTTGTACCGTCATCCGCGCACGCCCAGACTCTGCGGGTTTCGTAAGCGGCAGGATCGAAATCGCCAAGGACCTCGCTCTGTTTCATAAGGGTCTGTTCACCGCTGAACAGATCGTAATCGTAGATCGTCCGTGGTGTTTTCATTGATTCATATCCGTAACGTAATGTCTCCGAGTCAAATTCGCGATTGGTCCCGATCCACACATTATACGCTTCTTCATCAAAACGGATATAACGATCAACCTTACCCTTGTACCCCAGAATACGCAGGCGGGGCTGTGCATTATTGCGCTCCTGCACGACATAGCGATCTTTAAAAAACTCTGTACGCTCCAAAAGCACATCCTCGCGATGGGGTATGATCTCTTTCCAGTTTTCTCTGCCCGGTGCATTTACGGGAGCCGCAACCAGTTTGAAGTTTTTCGCATTTTCATTGGTAAGAATATAAAAAACCTTTCCCGCATCGCTGGGATGATATTCAATTCCGCGTATACGCTCCTGTATTAAAACAGGTTCGGAAAAGGGTTTACCGGCAGGAATAAAACGGTACTCAGTGGTTAGTGTGGACTCGGAGACCAACATGATATATCTACCGCTTTTTGAGCGATACACACTATGATAAAAGGTGCTCTCATTCTCATCAAAGACCAGCTCGTCCTCACCGGTTGATGTTCCCAGGCGGTGGCGCCACGTCGCCGAGGGCCGCAGAGTCTCATCCCTGGTGTTGTAAAACACCGTTTTGCTGTCATTCGCCCAGGCGGCGGAACCGGGCGTGTTCTCAATACGGTCGGGAAGGAATTCCCCTGTTTCCAGGTCGAGGAAACGCAGGGTGTATTTCCGGCGGCTCAGCGTATCTTCCCCGAAAGCCAGTACCCGGTTATCGGGAGAGACATACAGACCCGAAATTCGGTAATAAGCGTAACCTTCCGCCATTTTATTCACGTCAAGCAAGATCTCTTCTTCTGCGTTCTCATTCTTTTTACGGCAATAGACCGGATATTCGCTGCCTTTTTCGTACCGGTGATAATACAGATATCCGTTCTTCCAATAGGGTACGGAGGAATCGTCCTGTTTTATCCTTGCGACCATTTCCCTGTATAGCTTCTTCTGCAGTTTACGTGTGTCTTTCATTTTTGCCGCGGTATAAGCATTTTCCTTTTCCAGATAATCGATGACCTCCGGATTTTCGCGGTCACGAATCCAGTAATAAGGATCTATGCGCGTTTGGCCATGAATGGTTAATGCTTTTTCGACCTTCTTTGCGTCAGGTGCTTCTGTCATCGTATCTCCACATGAAATTAATATCAGCAGTGAAAAAAGATAAGCTGTTCCCGATAGCCTTTTCATGCTGAACTCCTTCTGTTTATTTTCGCTTCAATGAAAATCTGAATCTGCTGTTTATCCACTGCCTGTTCGGAGTACGCGGCGGAAGATGCGTTTTACTTAGTGTTCTCACATCTTCAACGGACACATAGGCCTTGGGATTATATTTGTCCACCATTTCCAGAAAAAAGGGGATATCTTTACGTTTGATAACGGCAAAAAGCAAACGAACTTCACCCGATGAACCTTTTGCGGCTATGGTTGTAACGCCGTGATATTCCTGTTTAAGGTTTTCAATAAGGTTATCCGCCGGCTTATTCGTGATAACGCGCATCGCTACCATACCCATTGCCATGCGGTTCTCCAGCGTGATTCCGAGATAATTGCCGATAGCAAAGCCCGCCGCATAAGCCAGATAATTTATCCAGGAGCCAATATTGGTTATGATCTGAGAAACCACAACGATCCAGATCAGTACCTCAAGAAATCCCATCATGGAAGCAAGCAATCGTTCTCCGCGTGATACGAAAATAATGCGTACGGTTCCGATACTGACATCACAGATGCGGGCCAGCATGATAAGCAGCGGTATGATAAGATACTGTGTTACCTGAGGGGAAAATGCTTCGAAAACTTCCATACTATCCCTTTCATTTACCCGGAAATTTACAACAGAAAGCCGGTGAAAACAAAATACTTAAACATCAATTATCCCGCTGGTCTTGAGAATACCAGACCGGCAATTCGCCGAACCTCACCGTTGGGGAAAGGGTTTCACGTCTGAACTATTAATAGCTTGACCCCGGTTTCGGGAAAGCCGTATATTACACCTTGGGATAAGGAAAACAGCATTATGTCAACACCCGTTCTACAACCGGCCGATCATATCCGCGTTATCTGGGAAGGAAAAAAATACCTCTTTTTCGGAGGTTATGATTACCATCGCCTTTCCGTAAATTCGCATATACTGAAGGTAACGCAGGATGCCCTGTTCCGTTACGGTCTGAATTGCGGGGGATCAAGGATCACGACCGGGAATCATCCTCTGCATGTCCGTCTGGAAGCACGTATATCCGGATTCCTCGGCACGGAATCAACAGCGCTTCTTCCTGCCGGATATATGGCAAATCTTGCGTTGTTCGAGGTGCTGGCAACAAGGGATGTTATTTGTTATTATCATCCGCAAAGCCACCCCAGCCTGAAAGCCGCCGTTAAAACAAGCAGCCTTCCGGCTTATGAAATTCCGGATTCCCATGAAGAATTTGATGTGTTGATCCGAAAGGGAGCAAAAAAACCGCTTATTGTCACCGATGGAGTATATGATCATCTTCCGCCTCTTCCCGAATACCATGCACTTGCGAAAAAACACGAAGGTGTTCTGCTTATAGATGAGGCGCATGCGCTGGGAATTCTCGGAGAACACGGACGCGGAGCATTTGAACATTTTGATCTTGATACCGGCCGGCTGCTTTTAACGGGCTCTCTCTCCAAAGCCTGCGGTGCTTCGGGCGGATTTGTTGCCGGTCCTTCACAATGTATCGAAAAGCTGCGTAATACCTGTACGTATGCAACCACTTCCGCACCGCCTCTGCCGCTGACCGCAGCCGGGATAGCCTCCTTTGATTTTTTCAGCAAACATTCCCCGTTGATCCGGAACTTTCAGAAACGCTGCCTGAAGATCAAACAACACGTGCGGGATATGGGATATAATATTCCGGTGATCCCCACACCGGTGATCAGTATCTGTTTTGAAAACAAAAAAAATGCATCTGCGCTCCGGCATGAACTCCTGAAAGCCGGTATTTATCCGCCTCTCATCCGTTATCCGGGAAAACCCGATTATTTCCGTTTTGCGCTTTCTTCAGCTCATGGTGATAAGGACGTGGAACGACTGCTGGATGTTCTTAAAAAATGTCATCGCACTCAGGAACAGAACTAATACTCAATATCCCGGTATGTTTCAGGATTATTCTTTGCCTGTGAGAATTTTGAACCGCAGGTGCTTAAGGTTCCCTCATCAAGATTTTCGCGAAGGAAAGATTTACGTCCTTTTATTCTTCATTTTCAATTGATTTTTTTATGGGTATTTTTGCTTTGTCTTTGTATTTTTCGCAGATAAAGGAAGGAATTTATGCTGGACATCAAAAAAATACGTGAAAACCCGGATACGGTCCGCAAAGGGATCGCAGATAAGCAGGAAAATACAGATATCGACGCTATTCTGGTACTGGACGATGAACGCCGGAACCTGAGCAAAGAGACCGACGATATGAAACACCGCCGGAATACGGTGAGTAAAGCAATAAGCACAAAAAAACGCAATAAGGAAGATGCCGGTCCCGAAATACGGGATATGCAGGAACTCAGCGCCAGGATCAAAGAGAATGATGCCCGGCTGGCAAGCATACAGAATGATCTGAACACCCGGCTTCTGGCAGTACCGAACTGTCCCGCCCCGGACGCTCCCGTCGGTAAAAACGAGCAGGACAACGTAGAAGTTTTCTCCCGGGGTGATATTCGCGAATTTTCCTTCAAAGCAAAAGATCACCTTGACGTGGCCGAAGCGCTGAACATGCTTGATATGAAGCGCGGCGCCAAGATCGCCGGCAGCGGATTTCCGCTTTATACCGGCTGGGGTGCACGTATGGAGCGCGCCCTGATCAACTTTATGCTGGATTTCCATGTTTCCGAGCACGGCTATACGGAGATATTCCCGCCTTTCGTTGTACATTCGGATTCGGCTACGGGGACGGGCCAGCTGCCGAAGATGGCGAACGATATGTATTATTTGCGGGAAGACGATCTCTGGCTGATCCCCACAGCGGAAGTGCCGGTAACCAACATGCACCGGGAGGAAGTACTTTCTGTAAAGGATCTCCCTGTCAGGTATGTCGCTTTTTCGGGATGTTTCCGCAGGGAGGCGGGATCTTACGGGAAAGATACCCGCGGTCTTCAGCGCCTGCACCAGTTCAATAAGGTGGAAATGGTCCAGTTTACGCACCCGGACAATTCATACCTGCACTGGGAGGAACTGATCGCTCATGCGGAAAAGATCTTACAGAAACTGGAACTCCCCTATCGCGTAATGGAACTATGCACGGGCGACCTGAGTTTTGCCGCAGCACGCTGCCGCGATATTGAACTGTGGGCGCCCGGCAGCCGGAAATGGCTGGAGGTGTCAAGCTGCAGCAATTTTGAGGATTTTCAGGCACGCCGCGCTAATATTCGCTTCAAGGACGACAGCGGCCTTCATTACGTACATACGATCAATGGCTCCGGCGTGGCAACCCCGCGACTGATGATCGCCCTTATCGAGAATTATCAGCAGGAAAACGGCAGTCTGACCGTTCCCGCTGTGCTGCAGCCTTATCTCGGAACCGACCTTATCAAAGGCTAGCCCATGCTGAAAAAAATCCTGAGAAATATTTTTATCTATATTCATGTTTACCTCGGAAATCTTATTTTGGGCGGATTACTGATCTTCTCTTCATTTTTTATCCGTCGTATGTCTTTTTATAACCGCATGATCACCGCCTGGGGCAAATGGGCGCTTCTGGCCTTGCCGGGAAAAGTAACGGTCAACGGCCTTGATAATATCAAAGCCGGTGAATCCTATATTATTATTGCAAATCACGAAAGTGCGGTCGACGTTTTTCTCCTGCTGGGGAAGATCCCCGTTCCTATGCGTATGGTTGCCAAGGAGGAACTAAAGAAGACCTTTATTCTCGGCACCGCGATGAAACGCACCGGCTTTATTTTTGTGGACAATAAAATAAAAGGGCATTCCATTGATCATCTGAACAAGGCCTTCGACCGGTTGAAAAAGGAGGGGCTTTCCCTGATGATCTTCCCGGAAGGAAGCCGTTTTAAGGATGAGCTGCTATCACCTTTCCGTCCGGGAGCCTTTGTTATGGCCATTCAGAACGATCTTCCGATATTGCCGGTAGTGCTGAAGGGACCGCGCGAAATGCTGCCTCCTCATAAAAAAATGTTCTCGAAATCCAATATCAACATTGATATTCTTCCCCCCATTGATACCCGTGCATATACATATGAAGACCGCCGGAAACTGATGCAGGAATGCCACAAACTGATCTACCGGCACTTAAAAATCATGCATGCCGAATAAGTCCCCATGTCATCCTGTCAGCGATTCTCAAACATTATCGAAAAGAAAAGCGGAATATTTTTTGCGCTGTTCACTCTGCTTCTTGTTTTTTCAATAGCGGGAATATTCCGGGTCAGGATCAATCCCGACCTGATGATCTTTATGCCCCGCACATCTCCTGCAAAAACTTCCTTTGACTCCATGAACCGTGTGTTTGAAAGCCGGGACGAACTTATTGTCATGCTGCATACGGAAATGGATACCCTTGATGCAGAGACCCGGAACACAGTGGTCGCTCTGCACGACACATTGAATTCCCTTCCCTATGTTTCTTCTGTTGTCAGTCCGGTTATCGATCACCGCTTTACAAATGTTTCCCTGAGTGAAGATATGTCCGTAATGAAACGACATGAAGGCGAATGGAAGATCTTTATGTCCGTATTTACCACAGAGATCCCGGGACGCAGTAAGATTGAGCATATTGAATCACTGCTCTCGGATTCGGGAATGAATTATGATGTCACCGGAACGGCGTTTCTGCAGAAACGCCTGGTGGATTTTATTTTACAGATTTTGTGTTATCTTCCCTTTATCGCCATCTTCCTTATTCTTTTGGTCTTTCGCTTTCAAATGCGTTCCGCTAAAGCCACCTTTATGTCGGTACTTCCCGCAATTGTGGGAGCGGTGTGGACATTGGGACTCGCCGGCTGGATCGGGAAGGAGGTTTCCATTGTAACAGCCGTTGCGCCAATTTTCACTATTGTGATCGGAAGTGCAGACGGCTTACATTTTGTCTCCCATTATATTGAGGCGCGTAAAAGAAATGAAGCGAAAAAGAAAGCCGTGTGCTCTACCCTGCGGCTGGTGGGAATCCCGATGATCATCACAACGCTGACCACCGCCGGAGGATTTTTATCTCTGCTTGTCATGGATACCGATGCCGTTTGGGAACTTGCCATTTTTACATCGGCGGGTATCATTTTTGCCGCTCTTGCCACGTGGTTTCTATTGCCTCTTTTCCTGATCAATGCAATAGATCTCAAAATATCCCGGATACACCTTCCTCCGATCGGCGGCAAAGTAATAAAACAACACCTCTGGGGAAAAACCTCTTTTATTATCGCTGCGGGTATCACTATTATTGCATTTCTCGGTTTCTCTTCCGTAAAAACGGATTTCAATCCGCTCTCCATGTTCAAGCCTTCCACAGATGTAATAAAAAGTGCAGAAGCGATCGCGGAAGTCCAGGGCGGAAGTTTGCCGGTTTATCTTTTTGTCCGGCATGATAATGATATTCTGAATAATGAACTGAGGTCCGGCATTAACAGCCTCTGCGACAGCCTTAGACATTATGGGAAGGTGCTCTCTCCTTATGATGTGCTCGGACGCATTACGGAACAGCCGCAGTTCCGGATGATGCGGTACTTTTCCTCTGAACGTGAGATACTGGCCGATATTCTGCAGATGGAGCAACTTCCGTTCGGATATATGATCGATACCGAACAACATGCCGCCAGGATCACGGTAATGCCTTCCTCTCTTTCCTCGGATACACTTATGGCCATGAAGAAGATCGTGGAATCCGCCGGTATCATAAATGCAGATGTGGCTATTACCGGAATATCATATATCATGGAAGATCTTAATCGGCGTATGGTCGGCAACCTGAAAAACACCTTGATGCTTTCCGCGGGGATCATGTTTCTCCTGCTTTTCGTTTCTCTCCGCAGATTTGTGCCCGTATTGCTTTCTCTTATTCCGGTTCTGATCACAACTTTTGCATTGTACGGTTTTCTGGGATTTTCGGGATTATCACTCTCGGTGGTAACTGCTCTTGTCTTCAGTATCAGTATCGGTATCGGCGTTGATTACGCTGTTCACCTGACCTATACTGCTCTGAAATTAAAAGATGTTCAAAAAGCATTTGACTATACCGCCCGTCCTGTTATGACCAATGCGCTGGGATTGGCGATCGGAATGACGGCGCTGGTGACAACACCGCTGACCATCCATATGCATATTTCCATCATGATGTGGGTGGCAATGATGGTTTCAATGTTCCTGAGTTTGTCATTGCTTCCGACCCAGTTGAATATGTATTTTAAAAAAACGAATAAACACCCGGATGAGACATGAAAAAAAATCAGAAAACACTATTGCTTATACTCTGCCTGCTGCTTTTCCTAAGTTTGACAGGACTTGATCAATGGAGCAAACATCGGATCCGCAGTATCATGCCGATGGATAATTATTATGCTTGGGAGGATATCTCTGTTTTCGGTGAATGGCTTACCTTTACGCACGTGGAGAATACCGGGGTCGCCTTCAGTATACCCATTCCCCTGCTCAAGTATGTATCCCTTTTTGCTCTGTTGTTTATCCTGTTCTTCTTTTACCGCATTCTAAAAGAGAACCCTGACAGCAGGATCAATTATTTTTCATTCACTCTCATCCTGGCGGGTGCTGCAGGAAATTTTATCGATCGTTTTGCCCGGGGACAGGTCACGGATTTCATTAAGGTCGATCTGGGTTTCTGGCCATTCAATCCCTTTGCGATCTTTAATGTCGCCGATTCCTGTATCACGGTCGGGGTTTTTCTCTACCTGATCTTTACAATAACCGAAGAGATCCGGGAAAAACAGCGTAACAAATAGAAAGACCGGAAAAAATCTCAATGGGCGAAAAACTTTATACGGAAACAAACAACTACGATACGTACTGCATTGCGGTCAGGGGCGCACAAAAACCCACCCGTATTGATATGTTTATTACCGAATCCGTTAAAGATATTTCACGTACAAAAGTGAAACAGCTCATAGAACGGCATTTGATCTCTGTGAACGGAGAAACGGATATAAAAGCTTCGTATAAAGTCACTCCAAAAGATATGATCACGGTTAAAGTACCCCGCTTTATTCCACTTGAAGTGGAAGCGGAAAATATTCCCCTTGATGTGATCTATGAGGATGATGATCTCATTGTGATCAATAAACCTCCGGGACTCGTTGTACACCCCGCTGTCGGCAACCGTACCGGTACGCTGGTCAATGCCCTGGCTCACCGCTGTACAACACTTTCCAGCAGCGGCGGTGAATACCGGCCGGGTATCGTGCATCGTTTGGATAAAGACACGTCGGGAGCCATCATCGCAGCCAAAAATAATGTTGTGCATACGAAAATGGCACAAAAATTTGAATACCGGAATATCCGTAAATTCTATACCGCGATGGTCTGGGGAAATCCGAAAGAAAAAAACGGCACGATCCGAAAATATATCGGCCGGCATAAAAGGGACCGGCAAAAATATGCTGCCTATACCGATGAAAAAAAAGGGAAAGGCGCGGAAACCCGCTATGAGGTCCTTGAATCCTTCGGTGTCGTTTCTCTGCTCCGTATTCAAATACTGACAGGACGTACGCATCAGATACGGGTTCACATGAGTGATATGGGACATCCGGTCTTCGGTGATGTTCTCTATGGCGGACGCACACAGAAACTGAGCGGGCTCTTGCCGCATCACCGGAACCGGGCAATTCATCTTCTTGATATTATAAAAAGACAGGCCCTGCATTGTTCCGAGATGCATTTCAGACATCCCGTTTCCGGAGAAAATATTATCATCACCGCCCCTCTTCCCGAAGATATGGATAAAGCGGTAAAATATCTTCGGGATGTGACAAAATATTTGTAGAATATCACTGAACTTCTCTTTAACGGAAAAAGTACATGACCTTTTTCGATGCGATCCGGGATTTCCTCAACTATGAACGTTCGGTACGTTCCTGTTCTGAACATACGCTAAGAGCATATTTCCGCGATCTGAACCAGTTTTACGCTTTTTGCTGCGACTATAATGCTACCGACAGCATCAGTCCCGGTGATGTGGATAAAATCACTATCCGCCATTTTCTCGGTATGCTCACGGAACAAGGGTATACTTCACGTTCATCCGCCCGGAAACTGGCGGCGCTCAAATCATTTTTCAAATATTCTCTGCGACGGAAATGGACGAATAATAATCCTGCTTACGCTATCAAATCCCCAAGGGTCCCGCGCAGCCTTCCTTCTGTGCTGACCAAAGAACAAACCGAAAGATTATTTCAGCTTTTTGAAGTAAATGATTTCATTACGGCCAGAGATGCTGCAATAATTGAACTTTTTTACGATTGCGGCATCAGATTAAGCGAACTGCTGAATTTGCGTCTTAAGGACATTCAGTTCCGGAGGATGCTGATATCAGTCGTTGGTAAAGGTAACAAACAGCGCATACTTCCTCTGGGAGAAAGCAGTCGTAAAGCCATTGAAAAATATCTGAATTTTTATGAAAAAGATTTCGGCAAACCCTCGCGCGATGATCCGCTGTTTATTTCCCGCAGGGGGAAGGCCATTTCCGTGCGGAACGTCCGCTTGCGCGTTGAAAAATATTTACGGCAGGTCTCTGACGGCGCAAAAAAGAACAGTCCGCATATTTTACGACACAGCTTTGCTACACATATGCTTGATGAAGGTGCCGATCTGGAATCGGTTCGCATGATACTTGGACATGAAAGTCTTTCTACAACACAGATCTATACACATGTAGAAAAAGGACGTTTGAAAAACACCTACATCAAAGCACATCCGCGTGCGGATAAAAAACAAAATAAAGATTAATTTTTTTACATTGGGGAAATATTGTTGTATATTTTTTTATGGTCATCTAAAAAAGAACAAAAAAGGAGAAGGCTATGAAAGTTTTAATCACAGCAAGACATTTTACTATCTCCGAAGAAACCCGGAAATATGCCGGCCATGAAATACAACGGCTGGAAAAAATTTTTGACCGGCTTGTTTCCGTCCATGTAATACTTGAAAAGATCAAAGATTATATTTATCAAACGGAACTCATCGTAAAAGTTCCTTTGAAAGTACTTACCATACATGAAAGAGATGAAGAACTTACAAAATCGATCGATCTCGCTGTTGACAAAATGATACGACAGTTAAAGAAATATAAAGATCAATTAAGGACCCGGCCATGAAAAAATTAACGGTTCGCCAACTTATATCAGAAACAAAAACGAAGCTGTATCTGGAACAGATCAATCCGGAGGTTGGGGGCGATTCACTGATCCGTTCCTCGGCTCTCAACATTCCCGGTTTGGAGCTGACAGGGTTCTGGGAGGACTTTGCGGGACACAAGTTACAGGTTTTCAGTAAAAAAGAGATCCAGTTCATTTCAACCTTATCGCCCTCGGCAATGGAAAATCTTTTTCGCAAGATGTTCTCTTATAAGGTTCCGGGCGTGATCTTTGTTGATACGCCGAGTATCCAGCCCATTATCATTGAACTGGCAATTGAGGCTGGCATCCCGCTTATGAAAACAAACGTTAATATTATGCAGTTTTTGCAGGATGCCGGGACCTATTTATATAAGAAATTTGCTCCTACAACCATCATTCACGGCGGTTTATTGGATGTCTACGGCGTGGGGATCTTAATGACCGGAAAAAGCGGGATCGGAAAGAGCGAGATCGCTTTGGAAATTGTGGACCGCGGTCACCGCCTCGTTGCCGATGACGTTGTGAATATACAGCGTTCGGCAAAAAATGTACTTATCGGGAAACCTGAAGAACTTTTGCAGGATACGATAGAGGTCCGGGCACTTGGCATTGTCAATATTCGGAAAATATTCGGTGCACGGGCTGTGCGTGTGCAGAAACGCGTGGAACTGATGATCGAACTTTTATACTGGGATCCGGAAGCCTCGTATGAACGTTTCGGACTTACGGAAAATTATACCAATATTCTCGGTGTTAATATTCCCCATGTGCGTCTCCCCATCAATCCGGGAAAAAATATTTCGGTTATTGTGGAAACGATTGCCCTGAACTATCTTTTAAAGATCACCGGCGAAGATCCGGCCAAAGAAATGCAGGAAAAGCTTCTTAAGGAACTTAAGCGGAAATCAATAAATCTCAATGAGGAAATAATTGAGGGTGACACTGAATAATTTCCGGACGCCATATATAAAAAGCAGTAAATAATAAACAACTTATCGCTCTTACCGCTATCTTATTTCAGCATTTTTTCTGAATTCTGACCGGTTTTTCATCAGGTCAATAATTGTCATTTCTGCGCAACTTCTGATGCAGCACAATACTTTTTTATCCCTTATTTCTCAAGCTTATTGAAGATCCGGTATGTCCGCTTCCGGAAGCGGACCAAGATCTGAAGCGGCTACATTATCAAGGACCTGCTGCTTCGTTTTCGCTCCCGGAATAGCCACGTGGGTGGCAGGATGGGAAATACAGAAACGTAATGCAAGCTGGGCCTTGGTCTGATCGGGATATTTTTCGTACAGCGGCTCCATTTTTTTCAGTTCTTTCAGATATTTTTTTAGCTTTTCGGGAGATAAGTTCATACTCCGGTGATCATCTTCATTAAAGCGCTTATCCTTATCAAATTTCCCTGTCAGAAAACCGAATAACAGCGGTATACGCACGATTACCCCGATCCCGTATTCCTGTGATTTTTTGAACAAGACTTTCTCAGCCTCGCGTTCCAGCAGATTGTAGCGCACCTGGATCACGTCCAGAAGGTCCCGGTGTTCGTCCAGTAAAAATGCCTGATTGGTCTCCTGGAATGACTGTACACTCCAGCCGGCGTGTTTGATCTTACCATCTTTTTTCAATTTTTCCAGAGCTTTCCAGGGATCATCGCGTTTCAGCTTTTCCGTATCGGGACTGTGCAGCTGGAGAATGTCAAGGGCTTCGACATTCAGGCGCTTCAGACTTTTTTCCGCAGCGGAAATAATATAATCGTAATCTGCATTTTGCCGGATGGGACCATAACCCGCGTCGTCTTCCTTGCTGGTATTATAGAAATCATTTCCGGCTTTTGTTGCGACAACAACCTTATCCTTAACTTTCATTTCTTCGAGTACTTCACGAACGAGCTTCTCCGAATGTCCAAAACCGTAAACATCCGCAGTGTCAATAAATGTTACTCCATTCTCAACCGCTTCTCTCAATGCGTTCCGGGATACGTCATCATCGGTTTTCCCCCAATTCATGCCGCCGATGGCCCATGCTCCGAAACCGATCGTTGATATTTCCGGTCCGCGTTTTCCCAATTTTGTGTACTTCATGTTATACTCCTGTTGTTTTTACTGTTTTCAACCAAAAGGAATTTTTCTTGTTCCCCCGCAGGTACTATAATGAAAAAAACGCTTTCACTCCTGCTTTTTCCTTCTCTTTGCCAACTTATTCCGGCGCATCCGAACATGTTTTTTTTCACAGCGGGTCTGCAAAATATACGCTGCATATTCTCTGTTGTCCGTTCATTTTTCCCGGCTCTTTTGCTGCTTCTCTATTGGTGCGTATCGAACCATGATAATATCAGTTCCAGACGCCGTATCCGACGGTCAGGTCGACCGCCGCGACTAAGGCCATGCGAGGATTCCGGAAAACGGATCAGGCGCACATCGCGATCCATGTATTTCAGGGGCGCATAAAGTCGTTCCGCCTGTTCCATGGGACAGCGAAGGTCATTTTCAGAGTGGATCAGCATCAGGGGAGTCTCAATATTTTTCAGATAATTCAGTGGCGACCATTTTGCATATTTCTCCGGTTCTTCCCAGGGAAGTGCATTGAATTCGTTGATCAAATCCCATCCGATGTCCGACGTTGCAAAAAATGTTCCGAGATCACTGATGGAACGCTGTGCCACTGCCGCCCGGAAACGCCGGGTCTGCGAAACGATCCAGTTGGTCATATAACCTCCGTAACTGCCGCCGGTGACATAAAGCCGTTTTTCGTCAACAGAAAACTGCCGGACCGCTTCATCTACAACCGCCATCAGGTCGTCATAAGCCGGTTGTCCCCACTTTCCGGTGATCGCATCGGCAAAATTTTTTCCGTATCCCTGGCTGCCGCGGGGATTTGAGTAGACCACAACATAACCGTGGGCCGCAAAGGTATGCATTTCATGGAACCAGGTATAACCATATTGTGTCCGCGGTCCGCCGTGAATATTCAGTACCAGGGGATATTTTTTCTTTTCATCATACTCCGGAGGCAACAGGATCCATGCGGGAATTACAGCTTCTTTTGTTTTAACCGTGACCGTTTCCGGCAAGCGGAAACTGACATTCTCCATATAGTTGTCATTAGTGAAACTCATGCGAAGCAAATGTTTTTCTTCCCGCAGGTCCAGGTACCAAATTTCATCGGGCCGTTCCATCTGGGCAAGATGCAGGGCCAGCTGTTTTCCGTCGGCGGAAGCAGAATAGCTGACAACACATTCCGGGCCTTCCAGTACCGTTTCGGAAGCGCCGGAATCCGGATCCAAAGCATACAGAGGGTTTGCACCTTCCGAACTCAGGGTAAAGAGCATTTTTCTGCCGGAAATGACCGGCTCCTGCCCGACAAAGGATGGCGTAATATCTCCAAGTGTGAGCATGTCAGTCGTGCGGTCCAGTTTTTCCGTCAAATTCCGGAGATCGCCGCTTTCAAGGTCCAGGGAATGAATATCCATATTATCTGCACCCCAGCTGTAATGGGGATGAAAATGTCCGCTGAAATAAAGGGTTTTGTCATCCGGAGAAAAACGTAAAAATCCTATGGGTCCGGCGGGCTTGTTCAGTTTGGAAATTTTTTTATCGCGAAGGCGCAATAAAAATATATCCTCCTCATCCATATGCAGCTCCGGTCGCGGCTTGTCCACAGTAGTATAGGCAATATACTCACCGTCCGAAGACCAGCAAAAATTGGCGATATCGAATTCAGTGTCGCTGATCTTTTTCATCTTTCCGCCTGAAATTTTTAACAGATAAAGCTGCGCCGGTTCTTCATCGATAAAACCGTGACCGTCGAGCCGGTAGAAAAGATCCTGAATATCACGGCAGACGGGCTCCCGGGGCTTTTTATTCTCATAGGGAATATGTTTTTTCTTTGTTGCGAATAAGATGGCGATCTGTTTCCCGTCGGGTGAAAATTTCATATTCTTTATTTCTCCGCTCGGCAGATCACAGATCTCTCTGGATTCTCCGCCGTACATACTGATCGTGCGCAAAGAAGATATAGTGTCCTTCACGCGGAGAAAAAGTAACTGCCGTCCATTTGGACTAATCCGCGGCATACTGTCAAGGTGCTTGCCGTATAAGGTAAAATCCGTGTCTTTTCTGCTCTGTACGTGGATACAGTGCAGATTGGAGTAATAGCATTTATCCTTTTTATCGGCACGTTTTTTTACATAAATGATCTTATCCGCCCCGGGAGTTATTTGCGGTGACGAAACAAAGTACAGACGGTAAATATCTTCACTTTTTACATGTTTTTTCATGATATTCTCCTTATGCGGCTTGCAGATGCGTGACCAGGATACGTATTCCGATCATAATGAGTATTATACCTCCCACGATCTCAATTTTACGGCCGAAAAGTTTCTGCAGAGCATGTCCGGCCTTTACTCCTATCATCGAAAAGACAAGTGTAACCAGGGCAATGATAAGTGAAGCACTCATGATGCGGACCTCCAGTAACGCAAAGCTCAGCCCAACGGCAAGAGCGTCAATACTGGTGGCAATAGATAGCAACAACAGGCGGCGCACATTGAAGATCTTCGGATCCACCAGTTCACAGGTCTCTTCCCCGGTAAAAGCCTCCCAGATCATTTTTCCTCCGATAAAGGCCAGCAGGCCGAATGCGATAAAATGATCGACAGACTGAATATGTTCTGAAAAGGTACTGCCGGCTGCATAGCCGATCAGCGTCATACCTCCCTGAAAAACGGCAAAGGAAAACGCTACCCACAGCATAACCCTTAAACTGAATTTGTGCAGTCCGCAACCGTAAGAGATGGAAACGGCAAAGGCGTCCATCGCCAGTCCCACCGCAATACCGAATACCGTTATCATCGAAAGCATACTTACCGTATCCTTTATTATCAGGGTAAATGTAAGAATTTGCGGAGGAAATTGAAACAACTAAGCACATCGGAAAAAAAGCATGGAAATACAAGAGGGACAGTTGATCCGGGAGAACCGGGAAAACTTGAGCCAAGTTTTTTCGCCGGCTTTTAGGTGAAAAATCGAATTTTTATAAGGTAGATTTTTACGAATGTTCTGTATTTATCAGCATCAACGAGTTTTTAGCATCGAAAAACTTGAAAAACTTGACCCAAGTATTTTTTCATGAAAACAGGAGTTTCCGGACTATTACGTTATTGATACGCACAAATATTTCAAAAACTTGACTCAAGATGTTTCGAACATATTGTTCCTCTCTTGCATTTTAATGAAAAATATTTTATCCTTTAACAAGCATAAATGAGGTAACAATGCAGTACAGAGATTTTGGTCGTACCGGTGTAAAACTTTCGGCATTGGGCATGGGATGTATGCGTCTTCCTGTCATTGACGGCGATATAAACCGCATTAATGAGGATAAAGCGATCGAGCTGATCCGCCGGGCCATTGACGGCGGAGTGAACTATGTTGATACCGCATGGGGATATCACGGCGGCAACAGCGAAGCGCTGGTGGCTAAGGCCCTGAAGGATGGATATCGTGAAAAGGTCTTCCTTGCTACAAAACTTCCCTGTTATCTGATCGAAAAACGTGAGGATATGGATTACTATCTCAATAAACAACTGGAACGCCTGAACACTGACCATATCGATTTTTATTTATTACACGCACTGAACAGCAAAACCTGGAAAACTGTCAGGGATAACGGTGTTTTTGAATTTATTGAAACTGCAAAAAAGGACGGCAGGATCCGTTACATCGGTTTTTCCTTTCATGATGATTATCCCGTTTTTGAAGATATTATTAATTCCTATGACTGGGATTTCTGTCAGATCCAGTACAACATCATTGATGAAGATTTCCAGGCCGGACTGAAAGGTTTGAGACTTGCCGCTTCACGGGAGATGGGAGTTGTGATCATGGAACCTCTCCGCGGCGGCGGGCTGACCAACAATATCCCGGAAAATATTCAAAAAGCCTGGCGGGTATTAACGCCGGAGCGCACACCGGCGGACTGGTGTCTCAGCTGGCTCTGGGATCAGCCGGAAGTCGGTATTGTATTAAGCGGGATGACAAAACCGGAGCATGTGGATGAAAACCTGAAAATAGCCGACCGCTCAGCCGTGCATAAACTGAAAAAATATGAAAAGGATCACATTAAAAAGATCCGCGACATGTACCATGCCCGTACCATTATCAATTGTACGGGCTGCGCCTACTGTATGCCCTGTCCTCACAATGTGGATATTCCCAATTGTTTCCAATACCTGAACCTTGCATCCATGATCAATAACTGGGCTGAGGGTAAACGCCTCTACAAGTTGCTGGTCCTTGATAAAGGCAAGGGGGCGTCAAACTGTGTTGCCTGCGGTGAATGTCTTGAAAAATGCCCGCAGCGACTTCCCATACCCGAAACGCTGAAATTGGTTGTTGAAAAATTTGAGTGAAAATACTTCTTCTTCGCCGGCTGGATTTTTCCATCTGTCAATAAGCGGATTAAATTGACAGAGACATATACCGGATAAAATATTTATGATACAGTAATTATCGAATTACTTATTATTTTTACGAATAATTTCCCTCTATCGCATTTTCATCGCCGGTATTCAATTTTCCCCGAAAACCTGAAACCCGGGCGCTGCGTCCCACAATAGAATCGGAAAGCGTTGTTTTTTTCAGTTCCGCTCCTTCAAAGATCATACTGTTCTGAATTTCGGAATCCTGAATTATTACATTCTTCCCGACAGCGACATGCGGACCGATAGTGCAATTTTCGACCCTGCTACCTTCATCAATATATACGGGTTCCACAATGCGGGAATTAATACATTCACCTTTATTGTCGGTACGTTTGCTCAATATAAAACGGTTCGTAGACAGCAGGGTTTCCGGTTTCCCGCAGTCATACCAGTCGTTGATCGGCATTGCTTTAAAACGCTCCCCATTATTCATCATGATGGCAAGAGCATCCGTCAGCTGAAATTCACCCCGGGTCCGTATCTCTTTCTCCAGCAGTCCCTCGATCGCCGCCTTTAAACGGCGCTGATTCTTAATGAAATAAGCGCCCGCAATGGCCAGATCACTTTCGGGATTCTCGGGTTTTTCCACCATATCCGTGATATAACCGTTTTTATCCGTTTCAACGATGCCGAAACGGGAGGGGTCGTCGACTTTGACCACTGCAATAATATTTTCTTGGCTGTCCCGGAACCGGCTGAGGTCCATGTCAATGATCGTATCACCAAGAATGATCAGCGCCGGCTCCTCGCGATCCTCCAGTCCGAGAAGTATCGCATGTGCGAGACCTTTCATCTCTTCCTGAACAAGAAAATGACAGCGTCCGGGATACCGGTCTTCAAAATGGTCAATGACCGTTTCTTTTTGATAACCGACAATAATGGATAATTCGTTAAAACCGGACTGGAAAAGCGCTTCTGCAATGTGTTCCAGAATAGGTTTCCCGGCAACGGGAACCATTACCTTAGGACGGTTGAAAGTGTGCGGACGCAGACGTTTTCCGATACCGGCAGCGGGAATTATTGCTTTCATTTTCTTATCCTTTTGACTTTATAACCTAATTGCTTAACGGTTTCTTTGATCTCTTCAGTGTCGGGTGTACCGGTTACCCCGGCAATTCCCGTCTCTAAATTTACGTCAACTCCGGTCACTCCGTCAAGGGAAGAAAGTCCTTTCTTTACGCTCATAACACAATGCCTGCAGCTCATTCCCTCAATCTCCACAAAATATCCGTTACTTTTCTTTTTAACGGGAATTTCGCAGGAATCATTGTCCAAAGGTTTTCCTTGGGTTTTTTTAATCATTTTATCTACCAGTGTATAAATTATCAGTATGACGAGAATAACGGCGGAGGCGATCTTCAACCATTCCGGCAGCATCCGGTGCTGGTGACCGTCTGCAAGCATTACACTAAACCAGGATGCGGGAAGGAATTCTTCAAGAATTACTCCGCCGGCAAAAGCACCCAGAATAATAGTCGCCAGGTATACGATCAGTGATCGTTTCCCAAGAGTATTTCCTATCACGGAGATCGTTGCGGCATTCGTCGCGGGACCGGCCATTAAAAACACCAGCGCCGCACCCGGTGAAAGTCCCTTCATAAGCAAGGCGGCCGCAATGGGCACAGACCCGGTAGCACAAACATAGAGCGGCACTGAAACCGCCAGCATGATCAGCATTGATAAATAAGGATTTGAAAGATGCTGCACAAAAAAATCTTCCGGGAGCAATACCGATATCAGGGCTGCTACCAGAATACCGATTACCAGCCATTTTGCGATATCGGCCATAAAATCAATATAGGCATATTTCAGCATTGCCGGGATCTTTTTCCAACCCTGCGGATACGTTTCCTCAGGCTGGCCTGCATATTCATGCGGTTTTTCACCCTCAACAATATTTGTAGCGGCTCCGCCGAAAATACCGGTAATAAAGGCTACTATCGGCCGGATAACGGCAAATGGCAGCCCCAGCAACGAATAGGTGACCATAATGGAATCCACACCGGTCTGCGGTGTAGAGATCAGGAAGGACTGTGCGGCACCTTTGGATGCTCCATTGCGGTAAAGGCTGACACCTGTGGGGATCACACCGCAGGAACACAGCGGCATGGGCACACCGAGAAGAGATGCGTAAAACACCGAACGCAGATTTGCGCCGCCGAGATAATACTTTAAACGTCCCGGCCGAAAACTGTATTTTAGAATACCGGCGATCAAAAAACCCAGTAAGAGATAGGGAGCCATCTCTGAAAGCAGCCGGCCTGTTTCCTTTAAATAATCTTGTAAAAAAACCATATATTTCCCAATACTTTAATATCATACTTGAACGGAAGTACGGTGTTTTGTTCCGGTCACAGGTAACTTTTATAGATTACAATGTTATTGCGGCTTCCCGCAGATCAACTTGACTCAAGTTCCGGAAGTGCATGATTTCCGGTATTTTAATAATGTTTTTTACGTGCTATTCGTCCGGATGATCAAGTATGACAAGTTTGGATTCGACTCCCGGAATAACTTCTACTTTTCGTGCCAGTTCGGCATTATCCTTATCCGAACCGTAGAGTTCCAGGAACAGAAAGCCGCTTTCGGAACAATTATCCATTACCCCGGAGTGCAATCCAAGCCGGGTCTTGATGAGACATCCCCAGGCAGTGAGAATTTTCTGTAATTTTACAGCGGCTTCTTTGCGTTTGCCAACAAGGATAAGCAAAATGGTCTTCTTCATTATATTCTCCTTTCATTCTTTATTTTCTTAGAATTGTATCCATACAAGTTTCTGTTAATTTTCTTATCGCCGGCCGGACCGTATCATTAAAACGGGTAGCCGTATTCTCATCCGCGAGATCCGTAGTAACTTTCAGTGCTGACATTCTTATTCCGTTCCGGATCGCCATGCAGGCCAGATGATAGCATTCCATATCTGCCAGGTGAGCACCGCTGCATTGAAAAAGTTTTTCCCTTTCTGACGCATTTGTCAGGGGTTTTTTCACGGTAAGACATTTTGCCGTATAATTACCGTCAATAAGAAATAACTCTTCACCCTGTAAATGTTCTTCACTGCAGGAACCGGTAATTTCAAAAACGCGGCAGAGAGGTATGTTCGGATCAAGTATACCGGCTGTACCGATATTCAGCATGATATCCGTATGATTGTTTTGCCTGTATCGCCTGAAACTGCGTTCAACCATCGTTTTACCGACACCCGTGATCAGGATATCATGCTTTTCCGAGCGATACAATACCGCTTTTTTACTGTACTTTTCCGCCATCCGGGCATCAAGAGCCGCTATTAACGGAAATGCCTCAATAAATAATGCGCTGACGATCAACATAGTGAAATCTAATGCTATACGTACATAAAAGGAAGAATTATGTGCGTATTTCCTGTTTGGTATTCTTCTTTTCTTCAAGTAAATTTTCATATGAAAACTTCTGTGTTTATGTTATATGTTTTACTGCTGACCGGCGGTTTTATTGCACAAGCCTCCGATACCCTGAAAATTGCGCCTTGTGACGAAGCCGTGATAAATCTTTTCGATGATATATTCACCTTGTCGCGTTCTGAGGGAACACTGCGCCGCTATCAAAAAGGAAAACTGCTAAATATGTATTCCGGCAGCAATTCGGCTAATAATATTATTATACAGGAACCTGTCAGACCCGTTTTAGCCGGACCGGATAAAATATATTTGCTCGATGCTGCAAACAACCGCATTATCGCATGGGATCGTTTTTTAAATTTGCATTCTATCACTTCTCTTCATAAGGATATTATTTCAGCCTCGGAATTTACCGTGACTTCTGAATACGACTGGCTTATTTATGATGATTATCATCAGGTAATCCTGCAGGTTTTTCCAAATGAAAATTATCCGCACCGATGGGGGGATTTTGCGGTCTCGGGAGATATTGAGCTCCATCGTCTCGGTCAGGAGGTCCTGATATATTTAAAAGAACGTAAACGCGTTCACATCTCCGATAACAACGGGACAACATTAATGGAATATGCTGTTCCGGATTCTCTTGATGTTCAACGGATCTTTTCACTGGGCAGGAATGTTTTCGGACTTTCATGCGAGAGCGGTATATATATCTGGGAACCTCAGAAAGAAATGTGCCGTTATCTCAGCAATATGCCGGAACCTGTTTTTATGAAACGCGAGAATAAGGTATACACACTCATAAACCGACAAGGTCTTATTATAAATATTCGATGATCCGATCAAAGAACATATTTTCAGTCCTCAGTTTCTGCTGTGCTTTTCTGCTTTTTTATATATATCCATGTCCGGCTTCGGAATATGAGGAACGTATTATCCTTCAGCCGGGAAAAACCGTTTATCCTTTTCAGCATGATCTGATAGTTGTTGATTCTTTGAAGGGTGCTGACGATCTTAACTTCCTTTTCGATGTACTTTACGGCAGGCTGATCATCCTGCAGCCTCCGGAAAAAACCGATACCCTCATTGTCCATTATCACTACAGCGATGCTGATGTTCCGCAGAAGATGAATCTGGGAATCGGCCGGATCTCCACCTGGTTCCCGGAAGATCAGAAAAAAAGCTCTGCTCTGCAGGATGACGGACTTTCCAATGTCATGACCAGCGGTTCTATTTCCCGGAAACTTGAAGTGGGATCTGCGGGACAAAGTATGCTCAGCGGCGGTCTGGATCTGAAAATATCCGGAGAGCTGTCGCCGGGAGTAAAAATAAAAGGCATTATTTCCGATAATGACGCCCCCTTTGAAAATTATGCTTCTACACAATCCGTTCAGGATGTAGACAATGTTCTGATCCATATTTATTCGGATGAATTTTCTTCTCAGATCGGAGATATTTATGTAAACAGAAATTGGAATTACTGGAATCGTTTCCGGCGCAAGCTGCTCGGAGCGCAGGTGGAGTATCAGGGTGACCGTTATGCCGGAGCAGCCTTCGCAGGAAGTGCCCGCGGCCGTTTCCAGCGTCAGGAACTCCGTGCCCGTAATGGTGATCAGGGACCTTACCGTTTGCTTGCGGATAATGGAAATAATACCATTATGGTCGTCCCGCAGTCCGAATATATTTACCTTGACGGTGTGGCTCTTGATAAATCACAGTATACGCTTTATTACCGGAATGCCGAACTGTTTTTTTCCCCGGAGGTAATGATCTCGGAAAATTCCCGCATTGTTGCGGAATTCAACTATGTCAATGAATTTTATTCCCGCTCTTCTACGGGTGCTCAGTCTTCATGGAGATTCGGAAAGAATATCCGGCTTGAAACTTCCTATATCCGGGAAAAAGATGATGAAAATAATCCTGTTGATGTACATCTTTCCAATATTTCCGCAGATTCGCTTTCGCAGATTATCACCGATGATGGTTATTTCACAATTTCTACAGCTATTGCCGACAGCAGCGGTAATTATAAACGTATAGATAACCGATGGACCTATGCCGGCGAGAATATGGGAACCCATACCGTTTATTTTTATCGTGAAAATCGTAACGGGGGTTATATACGGACCTATAATAATGAAGGTAAAATGTTATATACGTATGCCCCGGAGGATCCGCTTTCCCAATATTTCCCCCGGCGGAAGATCAGTCTTCCGACTACACAGTGGATCGGAGCCGTGGACCTGGAACTGGGTCAAAAGGATAAAGCATATGGCGTCTTTGAAGGTGCATATTCCGGATTCGATCCGAATAATTATAATAAAAAAAGCCGCCGGATTACGCCCGCACTTAAATGGGATGCAAAGATCCCTCTTGGCAGAATTTTCCGCATAAAAACAAACGGTTGGCTGAAAGACCCCGGTTTCACTGCTTTTTCTGAATTGACCCGGCCGGATTATGAGCGATATCTGGGTTTTTCCGTTACCGATACCATTACACAGACAGCTTCTTTCACTGCAGAAACAGAACATGAAATTTTATCCTCAACAACCTCCCTGGAACATGTTTCCGATGTGAATAAAAATACACGCACACGACTTCTGGCGAAAGGAAACAGCAAGTTCAGGAACGCGGAATTCCGTTATAACTGGTCGCAATTGCTTGACCCGGGATTTCTGCCCTATTACAGTTTGAACACATCTGCACATATTCCTCTGGGGGATGCATTTTCATTTTCCGCTTCCTGGCTCCGTGAACATTTTGAACCGCTCTTTTCCCGGGACTCACCGTATAGTACGGAAGCGGCAGCGGCAGGCATGTCCTGGAAAAAATGGAAAATGCATTATACCTACCGGAAAGATTATGACTGGGTGGAAGCGGATTCCGCTTTTATTTCCTATTCCCGGAAACATGATCTGGCATTAAGTTTCGATCAATCTTTTTTTAAAGACCGTATTAAATGGGATGCCACTGCCAGTTACCGATTTGATCAGCGAAAAACAATGAACAATCATTATGTTTTGTCCGGAAGCAGAATGGGGTTTCAGTTCAGGGAAATCGGACTTAGTGGTAATCTGAAGACAAACATCAACCGCACATCGGAAACAAAACGTGAAGCAGTTTTTATTTTTGTGGATGACGGTCTCGGAAATTACCGCCTGGATGATCACGGACAGTATGTTCCTGATGACATGGGGAATTTTATTTTGCGCAGTGAGCTGACCAATGAACGCCAGGATCAGTATATTACAAAATTCGGCAGTGCCCTTAACTGGAAAAAAGATCTAAAAAACATTCGTATTCAGTTTTCTCACAACGGCAGCAGCGATCTGCGTACACCGCATTTGCATTTTTATCTCCCCGTTAATGTTGACAATCCCGACACCAGCGTTTATTACAATAATAAACGTTTTAAGCATGAACTCCGTTTGGGCAGTATCGACGGGAACAGGCAACTGACCGTTTTGCTGGAAAATATCCGGGGACATAATTTTCAGACAGCTTACAATGAACATGTCCATACAAAAACCACCCGGTGGATCAAATATCGCATTAAGCCCGATATATTGATACTGGATTTTTATTACAAATACAGTTCCCGGGAGCAGCACCGTATGCCGTTGAACACGTATCGTGTTCATACTTCGTCACACGGCGGCGGTACAGATGCGGAATACCTTTTTTCAAGGAAATTCCGTCTGTCGGCAGAAGGAAAATATGAATATATACGGACAGAATTCCGGGATGCGTTCATCACACACCGGATCTCCGTAAAAACACAATGTACCTGGTATCGTGTGTCCGGTGAACGTTTCTTTTTCTCCGGAGGTCTGGATCGTGTAATAAGCGCCTATACCGGAATCCTGCCGTATGAAACGGCGGACGGACTTCCCGTGGGCTGGTCATGGTCCGGTACAACGCGTTACGAAAAAAGCATCAATCAGTATATTTCCGTTGCAGCGTTTTTCCAGTTCAGAAAACGGGCGGAACAGCGCAGTATTGTAACGGCAAACATGGAAGTGAAGGCATATTTTTAAATGAGCCCGAAGCACCACATATTTTTACTCTTCATAATAATTTCTTTGTCGGGGATCCTGTGCGCGGAACCTGCATATTTTGTCATTATTGAACAGGATACATTCCGGGTAGACGACGGTGAAGAAATACAAATAACCTTATCGGAATATCTTATTAATTATGGAAATGACGGTTATCCCTTTGTGCAGCTTGTTCTCGATTCCTACAGCAAGAACGCAAATACGGAGTTTTTTCATTACCGCATTACGAAAGGCGAGAAGGTTACTATCGATACCGTTGTTTTTGGAGAGTATTCTCCCCGCGAGATCTCACTGCTTTCACGTTATATTTCCCTCCCGCAATCCGGGAACTTTCACTATTCAAAAGTTCGTGAAATGATCAATGAACTGAAATCGGATCCGCTTATTAACGTGGAGGAACGTGTTGACATTTATCAGAACGGGGTACGTTTTTATACAGAAGCAAAACAAAATATCCGCTTTGATGCGGTAGTGGCTTATAAAGAAGAATACACCAAAAGGGGTATCGTCGGAAATATTTCCTGTGAACTGGTTAATCTGGGCGGGCTCGGTCGATTGGCAAATTTTTACTGGTCGCGGCCGTCGCTTGGAGTAAACATGATCGATATTTCTTATACGGAACCCTATATACTGAACAAACCCTTTTCTCTCCAGGGTGCATTTTCGCAGCGCTATCAGGACAGTCTTTATGTGAAGCGCGATCTTGATCTCGGTGTGATCTACCATATCAATCGGCGGTCGAACTTCCGGATCAGCTATCAGAATGAATATATCAGCACAACACAGACAGGAAGTGATTCCGGTTTTGTTACCCGGCGGCGGTCCGGTTCGGATCTTTCCCTGTACTGGGTATCCCCCCGGAAAAGTATTTATGGATATATAAACGCCCGCTCGGGGATCAAACTTGCATCCGGCGAGCTGATATCACGCTCGCTGTTTGATGCCGGACTTTCAATGCGGAAGTCCCGCCTGGGCATAAATATGAAACTTCTGGGAGGGCTGCTGGTATCCCGTGAACCAATTGCACTTTACGATAAATTCAAACTTGGCGGAGGGGGATTTTTACGCGGAGCATATTTTGAACAATTTATTACGGACAAATTTATCGGCTGGCAAATGGAGAGCGGATATTTTTATGATAACACGCGTATATTCTTCTTCTATGACGGTGCACTGATGCACAATAAAAAGGATTTGACGCACCATATCGGTATTGGATTTTCTCTGCCGGCGGCAAAGAACCGCATCACGATCGCTGTCGGATTTGATCCGGCAGAAAGTATTCAACAGGCAAAATTCCATCTTTCGTGGGATATGGGACAACAACTTTTCAGTCCCTGACCCTTGCAATAGTGAAATATTTTATGCTGTAAAATAAGAAAGGGGGATAATACCCCCCCTTCTTATATCCCCCTCTCGCCAGTTCCCCTTAAAAAGGAACATCATCCCCCGTTTTTTCATTTTTCTCGGCTTCCGCGCCTTCTTCATCGGGTTCTTTTCGCTTTCCGAGCGGTGTCAGCATATCTGCATAAACTTCGGTAATGTAACGTTTTTTCTTATCATCATCCGTCCATTCTCTTGTCCGCAGACTTCCTTCGATATAAAGTTGCTGACCTTTGGCGAACCTCCGGCTGTATTCCGCCATATTCCCCCAGCAGACAACACGGTGCCAATCGGTGCGATTGTGGTATTCTCCTTTCGGGTCACGCCAGCCGTAATTACTGGCAAGCGTAAAATGCGAAACTTTCCGGTCATTTTTTAAGGTCTTCACTTCCGGAACCATCCCGGTGTGACCGACCAGAATAACTCGATTCGCTGAATTCCTATTCATACTCCCTCCTTTCATTTTCGGGTAGCCAGGAACAAGTCCTGTTGGTTTTGGTTGCTTTTCTCGGGTAAATGTATGATTTTCCATTTTAGACTGCAACCCGGAGCATGGATACCGTGACAGATATCACCAAATCAAAGCTAAATAATCTCCCGGACCGGCCCGGTGTCTATATTTATTATGATCTGCATAAAACGGTTATCTATGTCGGTAAAGCTAAATCGCTTCGGAATCGTGTTTTATCTTATTTTCGGGGAACAGCACCGGATCCCAAAACCCGCGTTCTGGTATCGAAGATCGCGGATATTGACTGGATCATAACGGATTCCGAGGTAGAGGCGCTCCTTCTTGAAAATAATCTGATCAAACAATATGCACCACGCTACAATGTGATGCTGAAAGACGATAAAAGTTATCCCTATATCTGTATCACCGATGAGGCTTTCCCGCGTGTATTCTCTACCCGAAACGTCGTCCGTGACGGCGCACGTTACTTTGGTCCCTATACCGAATCAAGGCATATTAAAAAGCTGCTCCGAACCATTTACCGCATATTCCCGGTCCGGACCTGCAATAAAAATATTGAGCCGGGCGGAAACCGTGATGATGAACCCTGCCTGCAGTATCATCTGAAAAACTGTGATGCTCCCTGTGTCGGAAATATTTCGCAACGCACATATCAAGAGATCATCAATGAGATCGTACGTTTTCTCAACGGCAATACGCGTCCCGTGATCACACGCTTAACAAAAGAAATGGATGCCGCCTCTGCAGAAATGCGCTATGAGGACGCTGCCCGGATAAGGGACCGATTGCACATCCTGAAAAAATATAAAAACCGGCAAACCGTTATACAGACGGATTTCAAAAGTCGTGATGTCATTGCACTTTCCATTGCGGAGCACGATGCCATCGTGGTGGTCTTTCGCCTGCGTGAAGGTGTGCTTATCGGCAGAGAACGTTTTCATCTTAAACACGTTGAGCAGCGCGGCGAGCAGGATATACTTAAGGAATTCATACGATCTTACTATGCAAAAACCAACCTCTATCCACAGGAAGTCTTTCTTGACCTTGAAGAAGATATTCCGCTTTTTGAAGATTATCTGAAAAAAATATCAAACAGCAAAATTCGTATTATCCGACCGGAGCGCGGGAAAAAAGCCCGGCTATTGACACTGGCAAAGAAAAATGCCGATATGATCCTGAAAGATATTCTCCTCCAGAAAATGAAGCATTCCGTACAGGCGAATAAAATGGTGGAATCGCTGCAGCAGTCTCTTAACCTTTCCGCTCCGCCCCTGCATATCGAAGGTTTCGATATATCACACTTTCAGGGTAAGGAAACCGTCGCTTCCATGGTATATTTCGAGAACGGTGTTCCAAAGCGTTCAAAGTACAGAAAATTTACGATCAGGTCCGTGGAAAAGCCCGATGATATTAAAAGTATGCGCGAGGTGGTCGAACGACGGTACCGGCGGGTGCTGAAAGAGAACGAATTCCTACCCGATCTTATTCTTATAGATGGCGGTAAGGGACAACTGAATGCGGCAAAGACGGTGCTGGATGGGCTGGGATTGAATAATATTCCCGTTATCGGACTGGCAAAGCGTCTCGAAGAGGTATTTGTACCGGGGTATTCCCAGGCACAGAATATTCCCAAAAGTGCTCCGGCGCTCATCCTCCTACGCCGCATTCGTGATGAGGCTCACCGTTTTGCCATTCGTTTTCACCGAAGCAAAAGAGGGAAGAACATGACAAAAAGTGTTCTGGACACTATTCCCGGTATCGGGCAAAAACGCCGGAAAAAAATACTGACGGCTTTCGGATCGGTGAAGGAAATGCTGAAAGAAGATGCCGTGGTTATTGCCCGAAAAGCGGGAATCCCCAAAAAAGTAGCGGAGAATATTCTTACAACACTGAAAGATGACAAAGAATAACGAGCTGATCATATACTATAATGAACGCCGGATCCCGGTGCATGTCCGCTACAGCGCACGTAAAAGACTGTCGCTGACAATATATCCGGGCGGAAAGGTTGTCGCAAAAGCCCCTCCGGGAATTCCCCTTTCTTGCGTGCAGGCCTTTGTTCGCAAACGCGCCGCATGGATGGACAAGCATTTGCGGCGTTTTGAAGAACATCCGCCGGCTCCGCCGAAAGTATTTGTGTCCGGCGAAATACACCCGTGGCTCGGCAGAGAATACCGTCTGTTATTGAACAAGTCGGCGCGCGCTTCGGTGAACATACAAAATCAGGAGATCCGTGTTTTTTTGCCGGACCCCGGAGATAAGGCCGCCGTTGAAAAACGCTTGCAGGACTGGTACCGCAAAGAAGCGCTGCGGATCCTGACGCCGCGTTTTTGGGAACTGTCGGAAAGTCTGTACGAACTGGATCTGCCGGAGCATAAACTGCGTTTCTACCGCATGAAACGCCGCTGGGGTTCCTGTTCTTCAAAAGGGGTCATTACCCTGAATACCGAGCTGATCAAAAAAGCGCCGGAATTGATCGATTATGTGATCCTGCACGAATTGTGCCACCTGAAAGTGCCGGCGCACAACAAAGCATTTTATACCTTGCTGGAAAGCGTTTTGCCCGACTGGAAGACCCGGCGAAAGGAACTGAACGGAAGATGAGACTTAAGGGAGGGCGGAACCGGGATATGCGCACTTCCGGGACGTCCGGAATTGACAGGATGATAATTTATTCTTTTTGTATAACGCCGGCTTTTTAATAGATTTTTAACGTAAAAAAAGGAGAAATATGGGTTCTTCATTCAGTAACCTTCGTATTGTCGATAATTTTTACCAGACCTCGGGGTTTTTCCCCATGCCCACAACGCTCATCTCCACACTCTGCGATGACGGTATGACCACGCTGGGAGCTTACTCATTGTGCTTCCCGTATTACATTGCCGGTAAACCGTATTATGCTATGCTGCTTTGCTGCCGGAATGACTCGAATACGGCAACGAATCTTTTCCGGGACGGAAAATGCGCTATCAATTTCATACCGGATAAGCGAAAATATTTCCGGGAAGCAGTACGGCTTGGCTATCCCGGTGACACCCCGCAGGAAAAAATGAAAGACTGCCGTTTTACACTGGAGGAGGGAACACGTGCCGGAAGAGATCCCGGCGACCGGTATCCCGGGGTTGTTGCGGAGGCATTTCAGGTCTATGAATGCACATGGATGCGTGAACTCGATGGTGCGGAGAATGATCGTTACTATGAGGGCTATGATGGCCCATATCATGATTTTAACGGCATCACGAGTGAGAATGGTGCACATTTCATTCTGCGTATCGATAAAATTCTGATAAAAGAAAAATACCGTAAGATGATCATTCACGGGACGAAAAGATGCGGATTCCCCCGCATACCTATTGATTACGGTTACCGGGACAATTCCCGTTTCTGGTACAGTCCATTCCGGATGCCGCGCTCAGAACCCATTCCGAAAAATAAAGGTGTCGACGTCCGGGTGGTGATGCATGCAGCAGACCGTATAGATGACAAGGTAAAATTTACGGAAGCCGCATGCGGGCGACTTGTGCGCGTGCCGAGGATCTTCCTGAACCGCGTTCTGACCGGTTGTGTGGAATGGGCGAAGGAGCATGACGTAACCCTTATTCAGGAAGAACATATGGACCTTATTAACGATAAGCGCACAAAAGAAAAAAATCATGACGGACATTAAAAAAAACAACCTTCTTGAACTGAAGATTGAAAGCATCGCTTTCGGCGGTAAGGGCATAGCGCGAAAAGACAACTTTGTGATCTTTGTCCGTGACGCCCTGCCCGGACAATTCGTAAAAGCGCTGATCATTAAGAAGAAGTCCGGCTTCGCGGAAGCGATCATCAGGGAAGTCCTCCGGTCTTCCCCGGATGAAATTCCCGCACCCTGTCCCTATTTTGGCGACTGCGGCGGATGCCGTTTTCAGAACCTGGCCTATCCCGCCCAGCTTGCGATGAAAACCGCACAAGTCCGGGAACTCTACGCCCATCTTGCCGGCATGCCGGACATTCCTATCCTTCCCGCACTGCCCGCTCCGGAGATCTACGGCTATCGCAATAAAATGGATTTTTCAACCGGCGTGTCCCGCTGGATACAAAAGGAGAACGATCCGGGCGGCGACAGGAATTTCGCCATCGGGCTTCATGCGCCCGGACGTTTCGACAAGATCCTGGATATCGAAGCCTGTCTGCTGCAGGACGAAGAATGCAATGCCCTGCTTCGGCTTGTGCGTAACTGGGCAAAAAAAGAACGTATACCGCTGAACGACCAGCGTGAATACAGTGGCTTTTTACGCAATGTCATTATCCGCAAGGGCCGGCATAGCGGGGAGCTCATGCTGAACCTTGTGACCCGCCATGAAAACACGAACATACTGGAACCTCTCGTAAAAAAGGTTTTGGTGTCATTTCCGCAGATCACATCCATTGTCAATAATATCACGGATGCGAAGGGGGATCATTCCATCGGTGAGCGGGAGATCCTTCTGCACGGAAATGCCGTGATCCACGACAGTCTGGGCGGAAAGAACTTCGAGATCGCCGCGAACGCATTTTTTCAAACCAACACCCGCGCGGC
>JAWOEU010000011.1:0-12501 GCA_046482575.1 Fidelibacterota bacterium | reverse complement strand
GGTTCAAACCAGGTGGTTTTCGGCGGCATCAGTGCGTTGGAGTCCGCAATATCCATCAATTGACCGATAGTAATGGGATAAAGTGCAAAGGCGGCCGCCATTTCACCGGAATCGACCCGCCGTTCCAGTTCCTGCAGACCCCGTTTGCCACCCACAAAATCGATCCGCTTGTCTTTCCGCAGATCTTCGATCCCCAGCACGGGAGTGAGAATATGCCGGGTCAGAAGGGCGGAATCCATACTTTCGACGGGATCATTACTATCGGCAATATTTTCTTTGAGGGTAAGCCGGTACCAGTGACCGCGCAGGTACATTGCCATTTCATGCTGTTTTGCGGGTTTTGCCGAGAACCGGCAGCATTTTTTTTCTACGTTATAGGCTTTTTCTATTTCTGTGATAAATGCTTTTTCCGATAATCCGTTCAGATCCTTTATCACCCGGTTATAATCAATGATACTAAGTTGATCAGACGGAAAAAGAACCGACATGAACCAGTTGTATCCCTCCCTGCCGGTGTGTTCCGGGTTTTTATCCCTGCGTGCTTTTCCTACCATGGCGGAAGCTTTTGTGCGATGGTGTCCGTCAGCGACATATACGTATTCAACATGAGAAAAGGCGTCGGTAAGGCCTTCGATGATCTTAGGATCGTCAATATGCCAGAGGATATGCTTTACGCCATCGGGACTGAAGAAATTATAATCGGGTTCGCCAATAATAGCCTGTGCGACCAGGGCATCGATGAGCCGGTCCTGGGGATAGGTAAAGAAGACCGGTCCCGTATTTGCATTTACGGTATCAATGTGCGTTATACGGTCCTTTTCTTTTTGTTCGCGGGTAAGTTCATGTATCTTGACCTTTCCGTCGAGATAATCATCAATGTGCTGTACGGTGATCAAACCGGTCTGTGAACGGCCGTTCATGATCTGCCGGTAAACATACACCGAAGGTTCGGTGTCCCGAATAAGATATTTTTCACGGAATTGCTTCAGATTTTCCGAAGCTTTCTGGTATACGGCTGCATCGTATTCATCCACATCTTCATGCAGATCCACTTCCGATTTGATCACGTGGAGAAAACTGAAAGGGTTATCTTTGACCAAAAGCCTGGCTTCAGCGGAATCTATCACATCATAGGGAGGGGAGGCAATCCGGGAAGCCAGTTCCCGCTGCGGGCGAATACCATGAAATGCTTTTATTCTGACCATAGGAACCTCCGTTTATTATTGTTTTGATAGATAAAATAGCGGAATATGAGTTTAAAAACAATAAAAACCGTCTATTGCGGCCCATGAACGGAAACTGGGGAAAATTGCAGGAAAAAATAACCTTAACAAAGGTCCCTGCATTTCTGATAAAAATAATTTTGGTATATGACTATTAGCGGATATTGAAACGCTGGCCGCTCAGGACAACTGCGGTTTTTGATCCATTGCCCGGTAAGATAAAAAGAGAGGCGCAGAAAACGCCTCTCTTCCCGTTGTAAAGTTTTTTATCAGATCCTATTTATTCAGGGCTTTCACGATCTTTTCCGCGATCTCAATGCCGACACGTTCCTGCGCTTCGGCTGTGGAGGCGCCGATGTGCGGTGTGACGGAGGTATTGGGATGGGCAACCAGTTCCATATTGTCCGTTGGTTCATTCACATAAACATCAAGTCCGGCACCGGCTACCTTGCCGCTGTTCAGGGCGTCAAGCAGGGCTTTTTCATCCACAACGCCGCCGCGTGCGCAATTGATGATATATACGCCGTCCTTCATTTTATCAATATCTTCTTTTTTGATCAGCGCTTCTTTCATCTTGGGAACATGTAAAGAAATAATATCTGATTTTTCCAACACATCATCATATGAAGTGAAGTCAATGTCCAGAGGACATTCTTTAACGACCGGATCGGTTGCCAAAACTTTCATGCCCAGGCCGAGGGCTTTTTCTGCGGTCAGCTGACCGATCTTCCCGCAGCCGATGACACCCAGGGTCTTTCCCGCCAGTTCGAAACCCTTATATTTTTTCTTTTCCCATTTTCCTTCAGGCATGCTGATATTTGATCTGTTGAGAAACCGGGCCAGGGCAAACATGTGCGCAATTGCAAGTTCTGCAACGGAAGCGGAATTCGCTGCAGGGGTATTCAGGGTGGGTATTCCCTTTGTTTTGGCATATTCATGATCAATATTATCAATTCCGGCACCGCCGCGGGCAATAACTTTCAGATTTTTACCTGCATCAATGACTTCTGCGGGCACTTTGGTGGCCGAACGTACCAATACACAATCGTATTCGGGAATTTCCCTGATAAGTTCTTCGGGTTCATAATGTTTGATAAGGAAATCGATCCCGGCTTCCTTCAAAATCTCCTGACCTTTTTCACAAAGACCGTCAGTGATAAGCACTTTCATTCTTTTACTCCTTTTCATTTAAAACAAAGAAATGATCATAATAATGGATATTTTTCATCATAAATTAAAAAACTCCCTTAATAATCTAACAAAAATATAATACATTATGCGGAATTATTTTAGTTATTTCATAAAATTTTCAGGGAGGCTGTATTGGAAAAGAAAGAGATATTGCTGCTGACCGTTTCCGGTCAGGATAAACCGGGACTTACCACAGGGATTACGGAAATCCTCTCCGGGTATAATGCTAACATCCTGGATATCGGTCAGGCGGTTATTCATAACAGTTTGTCACTGGGGATGCTGGTCGAAGTTGAAGAGGTCAAAACATCCAGTATTCTCAAGGATGTGCTCTACCGGTCTCACGATCTTGATATCAGTGTAAAATTCTCTCCGGTTGAAACCGGCCGGTATAAAGAATGGGTGGATCAGCAGGCAAAAGGCCGTTATATCGTTACCGTGCTTTCCCGCAGGATCTCGGCAGAGCAAATAGCAAAGATCACAAAGATCATTTACCGTCAGGGACTGAATATCGATATTATTAATCGTTTGACCGGCCGTATTCCCCTCAATGAAAATGCGGAAAAGACGAAAGCATGTATTGAGTTCTCCGTGCGGGGCAAACCGGAAAATGAAAAGAAAATGAAAGCGGATTTTTTCCATCTGGCACAGGTTACGGACGCGGACATATCTTTCCAGCATGACGATGTCTACCGGAAAAACCGCCGGCTGGTTTGTTTTGATATGGATTCAACGCTTATACAGACCGAGTGTATCGTGGAACTTGCCAAACGCCATGGCGTGGGGGACAAGGTGCGGGCCATAACCGAATCCGCTATGCGCGGCGAGATCGATTTTAAAGAAAGCTTTACCCGCAGACTTGCGCTTCTCAAAGGACTTGATGTTTCGGTCATGCAGGATATCGCGGAAAACCTTCCGGTTGCGGAAGGCGCGGAACGCCTTATTTCCACCCTGAAAGATTTCGGGTATAAGGTCGCGGTGCTGTCCGGCGGTTTTATGTACTTCGGCCGCTGTCTGCAGAAAAAACTGAATATCGATTATGTATATGCGAACGAACTGGAGATCGTTAACGGGAAACTGAGCGGCAGATATCTCGGCGATATCGTTGACGGGGAGAAAAAAGCGCAGTTACTACGCCTGATAGCCCAAATGGAAAATATTAAACTGGAGCAGGTCATTGCGGTAGGTGACGGTGCGAATGATCTTCCCATGATCAATGCGGCGGGACTGGGTATTGCCTATCATGCAAAGCCTCTGGTCCGGAAAAATGCCGGTCATGCCATATCCACTATCGGACTGGACGGCATCCTGTACCTCCTGGGATACCGGGACCGCCACCTGAAGAAGGGGTGAGGTATGGGTTATGAGTTATGGGTTATGAGTTATGGGTTATGAGTTATGAGTTATGAGTTATGAGTGGGGTGATGATTTTTGGCCGTACGTATTGCGGAGCGGATCATTTTCAGTAAAGCATTCGCATCGGGAACGATTTGTTGATATTCAGGTCCTGATATATAATCAGCCGCTTTTTAAAAGCTGTAAGCGATATATACTTTCATCACATTCCCCACCGCTCATTACTCATCATTTATCATTCATCACTCATATTTTTCGACTTTTTCCTGCAGCTCCAGCCAGTGAAATTCCAATGCTTCAAGATGCTTTGCAACCTTGTCGTGCTTTCGCGAATACCGGTTCATCTCATCCAGCGTGAGGTCTTTGAATTCCGGAGAAATGAATAAGGCATCAAGTTCCTTTTTCTGGACCTCCATGCTTGCGATCCGTTCTTCCAGTGCCGCCAGTTCTTTACGAATGTCCTTTAAGGCGTTAAATTTTTTCTGCCGTTTTTCCGCTTCACGGCGTTTCTGCGCCTTTTTGTCCTGCTGCGCCGTATTACGCCGGTCCTTAGCGGATCCCGGTACATCTGCCGGTTTCAGAAGGCGTTCCTCATATTCGGAATAATTGCCGAGAAATTCCTTTGTCTGATTGTTCTTAAAATAAATGATCTTACTGACAAGCATATCAAGGAAAAAACGGTCGTGACTGACAATAAGGACAGCGCCCTGAAATTCATCCAGGGCCGAGGCCAGTATTTCTTTGCTTTGCATATCAAGATGATTAGTGGGTTCATCAAGGACAAGGAAGTTCGCATTGGTAAGCAGCAGTTTGATCAGGACAATGCGGCTTTTCTCTCCGCCGCTCAGGACGGAAACGGGTTTTTGTACATCATCGCCCGAAAAGAGAAAACGGCCGAGAAGTCCGCGTATTTCATTCCGCGGAAGTTCCGGTGCGGAGCTCCACACCTCGTCCAGCACGATTTTACGAAGATCCAGTTGTTCCAGATGCTGCTGGGCAAAATATCCGGTATGAAGATTATATCCTGTTTTAAGGGAACCCTGCTGCGGCCGGATCTCCCCGGTTATCAGCTTCATAAGTGTCGTTTTTCCCACGCCGTTGGGTCCGACAAGTGCAGCCTTTTCTCCCCGGCGGATCTCAAGATCGCAATTTTTCAGCAGGGGCTCACGGGTATAAGAATACGATAAATGATGAGCGGCCAGGACCGGGTCACCGGAGCGTTCGCAGGGCGGAAAGCGAAAGGAGATACTGCGCGTCTCATTATTGATCTTCTTTATATCGATCTTCGAGAGTTGTTTGATGCGGCTCTGGACCTGCCGGGCTTTACTGGCCTTATAGCGGAAGCGTTCAATGAATTGCTCCATATGTGCGATCTTTTTTTCCTGATTCTTCAGTACCGCCATTTCGTGTTCAATGCGGAGTTCTTTCTGCACCTCATAGTCCGTATAGTTACCGTTGTAACTTGTAATTTTTCCATTTTCAACTTCGATGACGCCGTCAATGAGCTTATCCAGAAAATACCGGTCATGTGATACGAGGATCATGGTCCCTCTGTATTTTGAAAGCAGATCCTCGAGCCAGACGAGCGTTTCCATATCGAGATGATTTGTGGGTTCGTCCAGCAAAAGGCAGTCCGGCTCGTCCAGAAGGATCTTGGCGAGCGCGATACGCATATACCATCCGCCGGAAAATTCCGGCACCGGCCGGATAAAGTCCTCCTCACTGAACCCCAGTCCGTTGAGGATCTCTTTTGCCCTGGCTTCTGCGGTATAACCGTTCAGACGGTGAAAGCGTTCCTGCAGCCGGTCGTAAGCGGCCAGCTTTTGCTCATCGGGTGATGCGGAGATCTCCGTTTCAAGTTTTCGCATCGTATGCTCAAGTTCATAAATGTGATCGAAGACAGTCAGAACTTCCTTTAATAAGGGAGCTGTTTCCTTCCCGGATCTGATCTCCTGGGGAAGATAGGCGATATTGGTATTTGAGGGAATAACAACACGTCCCGACGCAGGCTCCATTTCACCGGCGATCATTTTGAGAAGCGATGATTTACCGGATCCGTTTTGGCCGATAAGTCCCAGATGCCGGCCGGGAGGGACGGAAAGGGAAGCATGATCAAAAAGGGTTTGAAAACCGAAATGGACGGAGATATCGGAGAGCTGGATCATTTGAAGTACGGACCGCTAATTACTGTTTCTTTTCAAGTGCCATTTCCAGTACCTTACCCATATCCTTGACAAAATGGAAATTCAGTCCCTCAAGGATCTCCCCGGGAATATCATCAAGATCTTTTTTGTTCTGATGCGGAAGTATAATGGTCTTTAACCCGGCACGATGCCCGGCAATGACCTTTTCCTTGACACCTCCGACCGGCAATACGCTTCCGCGAAGCGTGATCTCGCCGGACATTGCAAGATCGTTCTTCACTTTACGTCCGCTGAGCACACTGACAGCCGCGCACAGCAGTGTTACGCCGGCGGAAGGACCGTCTTTCGGCACCGCCCCGGCGGGGATATGGATATGCAGATCATATTTCTTATCGAAACGTTCGCTGATATCGAGTTCTTTCGCATTTGAACGTATATAGCTTAACACCGCCTTTGCGGATTCTTTCATTACATCGCCAAGCTGTCCGGTAAGCTGCAGTTTTCCTTCACCGGGCATTTTCGTGGCTTCAATAAAGAGTATATCACCGCCGGCCTGCGTCCAGGCAAGTCCAATGGCAATGCCGGCGCGTTTCATGCGCTCGGCCCGGTCACTGTAATATTTTTGCTTACCGAGATATTTTTCGACCTGCCTTTCGCTGACCGTACGTTTGCGGAATTTTTTGTTCTCGACCTTTTCTTTGGCGACCTTCCGGCAGACATTCGCGATTTCCCGTTCCAGGTGCCGTACACCGGCTTCGCGTGTATAATCCTGAATAATACGCTGGATACCTTCTTCGGTGAATAAAATGTCCTTTGTGGTCAGGCCGTGTTCCTTGACCTGTTTCGGGATAAGGAATTTTTTGGCGATGTGTGTTTTTTCCGGCATGATATAACCGGTGAATTCTATCAGTTCCATACGGTCCAGCAGAGGACCGGGTATGGTTTCCGCCCAGTTCCCGGTTGCAATGAACATCACATTGCTGAGATCAAAGGAAGTCTCGAGATAATGATCGGAGAAGCTGTAGTTCTGTTCGGGATCAAGGACCTCAAGAAGCGCACTTGAGGGGTCGCCTTTGTAATCCGCTCCCAGTTTATCGATCTCGTCAAGAATAAAGATCGGGTTATTTGATCCCGCTTTTTTTATCCCCTGAATGATCCGTCCGGGCAGGGCGCCGATATAGGTCCGGCGGTGACCGCGGATCTCAGCTTCGTCACGAACACCGCCCAGGGACATCCGGTGCACATTGCGTCCCATTGCACGGGCAATGGATTTTGCCACGGAGGTTTTACCGGTCCCGGGTGGACCCACAAAGCAGAGGATCGGTCCTTTAACCGCAGATTTGGGATTATTTTCCACTTTCAGTTTTCTGACCGCAAGATATTCCAGGATACGGAGCTTGATCTTGTGCAGGCCGTAGTGATCCTCCTCTAAGATCTTTGAAGCGTTTTTCAGGTCGATCTCGTCATCCGTGGAGACGGACCATGGCAGTTCGGCCATGAGTTCAAGATAGGTTAAGCTGACATTATATTCCGGAGATTGTTTGGACATACGGCTGAGGCGTTCGAGTTCACGGTCGGCTGCTTCTTTTGCCTCTTCCGGCATTTCAGCTTCTTCCAGCTTTTTTTTGAGATCCGTTACCCGTTCGTCTTCATCTTCGCCGAGCTCTTTGCGAATGGCTTTCATTTGTTCGCGCAGATAGTATTCGCGCTGGTTTTTATTGATCGAGTCTTTTACATCGGACATTATTTTTTCGCCGATCTTTGCTTTCTGGATCTCCCGGTGGAGAATGACCGAGGTTTCTGAAAGCCGCTTATTGATATCGGATTGCTCCAAAATATGCTGTTTTTCTTCAACGGAAATATTCAGCATGGAAATGACCACATCGGCCAGGTTCCCTTCATCCGCAGCATTCATCATAATCGTTATGTTGTCTTTGGATAAATAATCGGATAACTCCACGAGTTCTTTGAAGTATTCCTTCAGTTTTTCACGTATCGCAACAGATTCTATCGTTTCTTCATAACCTTCCTTGATGCGTTCAACAATACCGTGATAATAGGGATCCTTCTTTGTGATGGTATGGATCTTTACACGTTCAAGTCCCTGAACGATAACACTGCGGCTGTTATCGGGCATTTCGAATACTTTTATGATCTTTGTCAGCGTGCCGTATTTATAAAGGTCCTCTTCACCGGGATTTTCGACGGCGATATCCTTTTGTGCGACGGTAACAAAGATCCGTTCTTCGTTAATAATGTCTTTCAGCAGGCGCAATGAGTGTTCACGGCCGATATAAAGAGGTATGATCTGCTGGGGGAACAACACGGTGTTCCGCAGCGGCATTACGGGGATCTCTTTGGGACTGTTATAGGCATCCAGAATTTTTTTATCCAGTTCTACGGGTTTAAAATTTTTCATTATTCTTTTTCACCTTTTATCTTTTCTGTTTCTTCATCTTTCTGTACAATTTCACTTTTTTGTAAAAACGACGGTCTTTTTGAGGACGTCCTTCCGTCTTGTTTAATGTGGAAGGTTTTTATCGTCGCTGTGCCGCGCCTCGGCATAATATAGAATAATTTCAAAACGCGCACGGCACGCATACTTACACGCTCATCAGAGCGTTTTGTTTCCGGGTCATAGGTCTGGGAAGGCCAGTGGCCGGAGCGCATCTGCCGGTCTTTCAGCCATTCGAGCATTTTAGAGATACGGGGATCCTCATAGCTCATATTCAGGCGCGCAAGCATTTCAAGTACCGAAAGCACACCACCGGAATAGGATTCCTGCAGCAGAAAACCGTCTGAAAGGTTTTGCCATGCCTCCCGGCCTTCAATGATGCCGCCGCGGTTCTCATCATAAAGATGATCAAGCACAAAATTCAGTCCTTTGCGGATCTTCGTGTTATTGCTGTACCTGGCACAATAGCTGAAAGCATGAAGGGCTTTGCAGGTCATCCATATATCCGAATGCCCTGCATCGGTCGTTCCCCAGCCCTTATCCGGATTCTGCTGATGCAGAAGCCATTTCATCGCTTTTTCCAGATAGGGATTTGTTACGATACCGTATTCAAGGAAGGTCTCGATGATAAAGATATTTGCTGCCGGTGAAACCGGAAAACTTCCGTCATCATTCTGATAGCGGATCAGCAGGGCAAGGGTCTTCCTGATATACGTCATATTCTTGCTGCAATAATAAAAACGCAGTTCCTTTGCCATGGATGCAAGCTTAACGAGCATTTCCTCTTTCCGGGATTCTTCAAATTTATCGATATGATAAATAATGCGTTCAAGTGTTAAAAGAAGATTCACCCTTCTCGTTGCGGTCTTCATATCCTGTTCCGTCTGAATAAGCCGTTCATCGTCATGATCAACAAGGAGGAAATTTTTTAATATTTCATAGCGAACAGGAGCGTAATATCCGTGGTAGAGGACATATATCGGATTGACGCGCAGTTCACGGTCAAACCATTCCATCAATTTTGGGTTTTTATGTTCTATCATTTATTTTCGTTTCCGCAGTATCGTGCCTTCACCCATGACCATGCGCGGGAATGCTCCAAGATGGAGCGGATCCCGGTCCCAGACAATAAGACTGGCCCATTTCCCTTTCTCAAGGGTACCCAGATTTTTGTCAATGCCGAGTATCCTTGCATTGTTCCGCGTGATAAGACCGATGGCATCACTCTGGCTCATTCCGTAGATCAGAAAATACTTCAGTGTGTCACGCAGACTGGGCGTAAGAATAACGGGATGGTCGGACATCAGTCCGTAAACGGCTTTTGAAGCCATGAGTAATTTTACATTCGAATAATAGGCATGTTTCAGTTCGACTTTATAATTGAGGGAGCTCAGGGGACCGTACACAATGGGAATATCATGTTTCGCCAGTTCGTTGAAAATTTGTTTATGCCAGACGTCGCAAACATGTTCGGCCGTTACCTTCAGTCCGTATTTTTCCTTAAGATAGATAAGATAGAGAGCGTCGTCTTCTTTGTGCACATGGACTTTTGCGGTTTTCTCTCCGTTGAGAAGGGAAAGATAATCTTTTTCTTCGGTAGTGAAAGAAAGGCTGTGTTCATGATCGGCATCGCTCAGGCGCTGTGTGAAATCCGCTTTGGATATCCTGGCCTTTTTCAGCAGTTCCTGTGCTTCACGGCCGGATACGGCCTTTTTATGGTCGGCTTTCGCTTTTTTCAACAGGATGTCATCAAATTTCCGCTCCAGGATACCGTAAACTCCCATGCGGGTGTCCGGACGGGTGTCCCGCCAGTCCGTGGTAGAACGCGGATTGAATCCCAGTGCCATCTTATAGCCGTAATCACGGATAACGGCATCGGCGCGGTTGGCCGCAAAGTTACGGATGATCTTTGCCTTACCGCCCACGAGATTCCCGCTGCCGGGAACAACACAGGAATAGAGGTGCCCGAAATCCACCGCTTCGGTAAAAGCCTTGTCATCGAAGTAAATACTGTTTACCGGATCGTTGGAAATAAGGAACTGGCTGGTCCGGTCATTAGTCTCCGCTTCCTGGCTGGGTTCACCGTCCCGGCAAAGTCCGATATGACTGTGAGCATCAATAAATGCCGGAGTAACGATACCCGTATGATCGGGATCGTATTTTTTATCGCAGATATCAATAATGCGCGTATTCTCAACAATGAGCGTTTTATTTTCGAGAAGCTGATTCCCGTCGTAGAGTACTGGTGCATGGATGATGGTTTTCTTTCCCATTTTTTCCTTTCTATATCTTTTTTTTCATTTCATGTATCATGGATACCGGATTTTTGCTGGTAAAGATCGCAGAACCGGAAACAAAAACATTGACGCCGTATTTTTTTAATTCGGAAATATTATCGCTGTCTATACCGCCGTCAACCTCTATCATAAGGTCCTGACAGGCCATGTTCGTCCTCAGACGTGCAAGCCTCTTGATCTTTTCCGTTATCTGGGGAATGAAGGTTTGTCCTCCGAAACCGGGGTTTACCGACATGAGAAGCACATAATCACAGTCGGGAAGAATATCGCGTAAGCTTTCCACGGGTGTTGAAGGATTCAGGACGATACCCGCCAGTACGTTCCGGCTTTTTATATACGTCAGTGCGCGCTGATGATGGACGGCGGCTTCATACTGAAAAGAAAGCCAGTCCGCACCGGCGTCGATATACTGATCAAGCACATTTTCGGGGTTGGTGATCATCAGATGCACATCAAGGGGAAGCGAAGAACGGTCCTTGATCTGACGGATAAGCGGCGGACCGAAACTGAGGTTCGGAACGAAATGACCGTCCATCACGTCGCAGTGGATAAGATCGGCATCCGATCCGCAAAGAAGATCCACGGTTTTTCCCATCTGCATAAAATCGGAGGATAGGATGGAGGGAGCGAGTAAATTATTCATATTTTTTCCTTTAACGTTAATGCTTCATAAGCCTCTTTTGCATGATAGGATGAACGGACCAGAGGCCCGGATATGACCTTTTGAAGTCCGCAGTTCATCCCCGTTCTTTTATATTCCGTATAGATATCCGGATGAATGTATTCGTGTACCGGTAAATGTTCACGGGTGGGCTGGAGGTATTGCCCGATCGTAAATAGTGACACGCCGCGTTCGGCCGCATCACGCATCAGGGACTCCATTTCGTCCGTGAGTTCTCCGAGTCCGATCATGACACCGGACTTTGCAATAAACCCGTTCCCTGCAATATGCTCAAGAACTTCAAGCGAACGATAATAATCCGCCTGAGGGCGTGCGAGAGGGTAGAGGCGTTTTACGGTCTCGAGATTATGTCCGATGACATCGGGTGCGGCATTCAGAACGGTATCCAGGTGGGATAAATTGCCGCGGAGATCGGAGATGAGAACCTCGATCCGGCATTTCGGATTTATATTGCGGATTTCCCGGATACATGCAGCCCAGTGAGCTGCGCCGCCGTCGGGAAGATCGTCCCGGGTCACACAGGTGATAACGGTATACTTGAGATCCAGCAGTTTTACCGCCTCCGCCAGATGGCGGGGTTCATCCGGGTCGGGTGCAGCGGGTGTTCCGCTCTTTACGGCACAGAAACGGCAGTTGCGGGTGCAGGTATCGCCCAAAATCATGAAGGTTGCCGTTTTTTTGGACCAGCATTCTTCTTTGTTGGGACAGTGCGCGGAATCGCAAACCGTATGAAGATGATGACGGCGCAACACCGTCCTTACGGTCCGGTATGCCTTTCCGCCGGGAAGATCGATCTTGAGCCATTCGGGTTTGCGTGTTTCCATCGTCCTTTTCAATATTTTCACATCATCATAAAATTTACGGTATCGGCAACAGCTTTCAAAAGCTTTTTCGAATGAAAGAGGATAAGAATAAGATTAAGAATAAGATTAAGAATAAGAATGAGAATAAGAATGTCGAGTTGTCGAATCGGCTAGTTGTCGAGCTGGATTGGGTCCCCGGAGCTCGATGTGGAGAAGGGTGCAGGAGAAGGAATAAGAATAAGAATAAGAATGAGAATGTCGAGATGTCTAGTTGTCGAGCTGGATTGGGTCTCTGAAGTTCGATGAAAGGATGAGCGCAGGAGAGAGAATAAGAATGAGAATAAGAATAA
>JAWOEU010000108.1:0-6454 GCA_046482575.1 Fidelibacterota bacterium | reverse complement strand
GAGCTGGTGAGTTGATGAGCTGGTGAGATATTGAGCTGATGAGTTAATGAGTTATGATCAACCGTGATCTGATACTTTCGATTTTCAATACGGGATCACCACTGCATGACGGGGCGGTGATCATTTATGAAGATCGCGTATTGGCAGCAAAATGTATTCTGCCGCTGAGTGAAAATATTGAGTTGGACCCTACGATAGGGACACGGCATCTCGCCGGCCTGGGATTGTCGGAAGAAAGTGATGCGATGGTGATCATCGTTTCCGAGGAAAGCGGAAGGATCTCTGTCGCCTATCAGGGAAAATTAAGACGGGACCTGAATGAAGATGAACTTCGTACATCCTTGTACACGTATTTGTCAAACCGTTAAAAGCATTGTAGCATTGCTGATGCTTTGCGGCGGTATGCTCATGGCGGCAACATGGCAAGCCGATGAAAAACCCGAAAAATTTTCCTATAAATGGGAAATGGACCCCGGTGATGTTACGCGTTTTGTGAAGCAGGGATCGTTTCCCCAAAGCGGTATCGCCGGAAGCTTTTTTTATCAGGGTCGATATTATCCGGTTTATACGCTTATGATACGGAATGACCCCGGACAACTTGCTTTTCAGATCAAAGAGAAAGAAGAAAAAAACTTTTTTGCACCGGAAATTTTGATGGACTATGGTGAAATCGAGGAAGATGCCATCGATGCTTTTGATATACATTCATCATTAAATGAATATGTGCGTATCCGGGAAATACCGGGTGTCGGAAGCCTGCTGGAAATTACGCCCCTGATCCCCGGTGAAGACGGACAAGTACGCTGCCTGAGCAGAGCAACGATCGATCTTCTTCCCACGACAGCTGCTTCCTTAGCCAAAGCGGATATTTCCGGAAAACCGACCCCTGCCTTTGCAAAAACAACATCGCTTAAAACGGATCTTCCGGAGGAATTTTTAGCCCTTTATATAACGGAACCCGGCGTTTTCCAGGTCAGCGGGCAGGATCTTGAGGACCTGGGCATCGATCTGCGGACCGTACATCCGGACAATATCAAGATCTACTGGTGGGGAGAAGAAATACCCTGCCGGGTCTCCAGCACCTACGAACGTGAGTATGAAACATTTCAGCAGCATGATGTTGTTCAGTTCTGCATCCCGGAAATGAAAAATCCTTATGGCGATTATTTATATAACCCTTTTTCAGATTATGATGTCATTCATATGAACTGGTCTGAGGGGAACGGCCTTCGATATGTGCAGGAAAACAGTGAAATTACCGGAAATGCAACCTTTTTACCGCAGGAAAACCGGATCTTCCGCAGTACCGTGCACATAGAAAGAAATATGCAGTATCAAACACTTGCACGCCTGCATGAACAGGAATTATCGCATAAATATGAACATGAATTTTATTCCCCTTCTATCAGCGTGGGACGAAGCGTTTCCTTTCCCTTTAAACTCTGGGATCCGGTCACGGATTCCCCTTATAATGTTGATTTTACATTGCGCATGCAGGGTCTGACCTATTCTGTTGATGATGAAATGGACCACCAGATATATGTAACGGTAAATAACCGGTATTTGCTTGAAGATGACTGGGACGGCCAGGTGCCGAATATTTCCAGTAATGCCGATATGCAGTTCAACCATGAATACCTGCATCACGGTGATAACAGTATTAATATTTCGGTAAAAGGCTTCGAGGAAAATCCCTATATGGATGACCAGGTATTGTTCGACTGGTTGAAAATTTCTTATGATCGTTATATGATCGCACATGATAACCGTTTGCGTTTCTCTCCACAGCACGGACCGGGTACCTATTTGTTCCGGGTAGAGGGACTGACATCCGCATCGGATGTTTTGATCCTGAAAGATGAAAGCAGCTGGATACGGGGTTATTATGTGACACCCGAAGATACGGTCGGCGGAGAGGTGCTGTATTCTATCTATTTCGAAGATGAATGCCGCGGCGACGAGGTCTATCAGATCGCCGGTCCGGGAAAGGAAGAGAATTTTTCCTACGGGATTGCCGCGATCGATTCCATACGGCATGTGAATACTCTGGAAAACGACATGTACAACACAGCGGAACAGGGTGATTATCTTATCGTCACCCATAAGGATTTTTATGAGAAAACACAAGAACTGGCGGAACATAAACGCAGTATGGGGTTTACGCCGGTCATATACGAGCTTGAACGTATTTATGATGAATACAATTACTCCAACGAAAGCCCCTATGCATTAAAAAAGTTTTTGACGGACGCTTATCATAACTGGTCCTCACCTCCGCGGTATGTCCTTTTTATCGGTGACACCAAGACGGAGAACCCTCTGCCGGTTATCAAATACCAGTCTGCAGGCTCCCGCGGCGCGGTTCTGGCCGAACCCTGGTTCGTTGACATTGACGACGATTTCGTCATGGAAATGGCATTGGGACGCCTGCCGGTCAGCACGGAAGATGAACTGGACAGTATTATCACGAAGATCAAGGTGTTTGACAAGAGGGAAACCCCGCCGCAGCATCAGAACCGCACGGCATTGCTGACGGGTCCGGAAGCAACTTTTAAGGTCCAGATGGAAGATTATATTAACACCGTTTCTCCCGATCATGTGCAGACAGACCGCCTTTATCTTTATGATTCACATGTGACCGGGGATTTTGACGCGGGACTGTATGCAACGGATACACTGGTCAACTTCATTAATGACGGTATTTACTGTATCAATTATCTTGGCCACGGGGGAGGGTATACCTGGGATAATTATGTGCTGCCGTACAGCGCTTTTGAGGAATTTTCCTTTGTACGGCCGTTCATTGTGAACTCCTTCACCTGTTTTACGAATAGTTTTTCCAATGATAATGCCATCGGAGAAATGCTTATAAGGCATCCGCGTGCGGGAGTATCGGTTCTGTCATCAACCGGATACGGGTGGCTCAATTCCAATTATTATGTTTATAAAAAAGTAACGCAGTTTATGTATGAAGATCAGATGTCCCACGGTGATGCCATGCGACATGCCTTAACGGATTATTTCTTCTCGACCTTCGGCAGGAATGCGAATTTTAGAGACAATGTTGACGGACAGATCGTTTATAAATATTTCCGGAAATCGCTTTACTACCAAATGTGCATTCTTGGTGATCCGTCCGCAACATTTCCCCGGCCCGGTATCGGCAGTCCGTTCTCACTGGATCCGAAAAGCGTCAGTACGGGACAGAATGTGGAAATACAGGTCACGGATCCGGGTATAAACCGGGGAGTTCTTGATATTGTCGGGGCGCGTGGTGAAGAACGGAAATATCCCGTACGGCAAAAGATCCCCCTGACTTTTAATGACGGGCAGGCGTCCTTTATTATGCCTGAGCACCATAATATTACCGACGGTCTTGCGCAACTCGTTTACTGGGATGATAACAACAACGTTTATGCGGGCGCGGAACGTCTTGCCTTCGACGCACCTTATATTTCATCATTGCATTACGATCCCGGACAGCCCGGAATATCCGATTCTGCCGGTGTGCGTATCCGGATGGAACTTGATGCGGAGCAAAATATAACGCAGGCATATTTGCGGCTTTACCGGGACCCTGTCAGTAATGCTTCCTATAGCAGCCTGGCCCTGAATGAGACCGGCAGCGGCGTTTATGAAACAAAACATAAGATCTACTATACATCGGAATCGTCATTTTATCTTGCAGAGAATGACACCGCTTCCGCCGTTTCATACCATAACGGGAATTATTTTATGCCGGTTCTTGCCGTTGACGGTGACAGTCTCACAGGAGATTATTACCGGCTGGCACCGGCCGTTCCTTCCGGGAAAGACATTTCCATACTCGATTATTCCATAGAGGACGGAAAAAGCAAACTTGTTCTTTTCAACCAGGCGGATACCGCGGTGCATGTCGATCTGCATATTCGAGTTCCGGGGATGGAAAAATTGTCCTACCGTGATACATTGCTGACCATGTATGATGTGGACGGGCAATACGAAAGCGGTACGGATAAGATCAACACCTATTACCTTGATTTTTTGCCTGCCTACGGGAATGGAAGTCTGGAAATTGAAATTGACCCCATTGAAATCACAGATACCGATACGTCGAACAACCGGCTTGTAATGAACGTGAATAATCCATGGCTGCTTTCGCAGGACGGACAATTTATCAATACCGCCAGCGATACGGTTCCACTTCCGGGAACAACTTTTCTCAATATACATCCCGGAACGGACAACCGCTTGCGCCAGGCCATTTACATCAATGCCTATGACCGCAGTTATATGCTTTCCGGTTTCGGCGCTTCTCAGGCGGTCCAAAATATTATGTATATCAACACGCCGTCGGAACAGATCGATTTTCGGGTTTCTTTGCCGGGTGAAAGTCTGAATAATAATAAAATAGTGTGTTACCTGAGCACGGAAGAGGATGAATTCTATACCATGCCGATCGAATCTGAAGACGGAACGGTTTATTTTCCGCTCCGTAAAAAAGGTTACTATCTGATCGCATATCCCGATGAGAATACGGCACCGGATATCGAGGTCAACCTGAATGCACGGGAAATACTGACACGGGGATATGTTTCCGAACGTTCGGATTTTTCCGTGATCCTGCGCGATGAATACGGCGTTAATCCCTTGCCCGAATTCTGGAATGTATTACTGGACGGCGAGGAGATTGAAAGGGATGACATCAGTATCATCCGGGATGACAATATTCAGGAAATGGGCCTGAATTTTCAGCTCAACATGGATGTGGGGGAACATACACTGCAGATCGTTGCTCACGACCTGGTGGGGAACCGTGCGGAATCGGAAGAATTCCAGATCGTCTATACCGGCGAATCAAGACTGATCAATTACGGGAATTTCCCAAATCCCTTCACGATAAAGACCACCTTTATTTATGAACTCACCGAGCAATTTGATGATCTCCGTATCAGCATTTATACGTTGTCCGGCCGGAAGATCTATACAATGTCCGTACAGGAAAATGCCATTACCGACCTGCCCCTGCAGAGTATCGGGTATCACGAGATTCCCTGGTACGGGAAAGATGAATTTGGGAACACGGTTGCCAACGGGGTGTATTTTTATGTGATTGAAGGGAAGGTGGATGGAAAAACCATTAAAGAAAAAGGAAAAGTGGCGAAACTCCGATGAAAAAACGTATAATAAAAACGGTGCTTATGCTGTCCCTTTTCACGTCCGCATTTGCCGGTTACGGTTTTTACGGTGATGCGTTCATTCTGGCGGGAAAGTCATCGCAGTCCACAGCAATGGGCGGTACGGGCCTGACATCCCTGAACGGAATTTCCTCAGTGATCTCAAATCCCGCGGGTCTGATCGGTTTCCGGGAAAAAGAGGTTTTCACACAGTTCAATAATTTGTACGGTCTGGCTTTTCAGAACAGCCTGGGGATCTCGGTACCTTACGGCGACTATCAGATCGGCGCGATCGTAAATACTGTGGGCGTGCAGTTGTACCGGCGGGAAGATATTGTCAACCAAATACCGAACATCAATCAGAGAAGAAATTACGTCAGGGATTTTTTGCCCACAGAAACATTTTTTGATCTGGAAAATGCCGTTTTACTTTCCGTTGCACACGAAACGCCGCTGGACATAAAGCTTGGCTGGTCCTATGACCGCTTTATTATTAACATGCAGTACGGAGCGAATGTAAAATTCATATACAAAACCCTGGACGGCAGTTCCGCCCTGGGTGCGGGTGTGGACGCCGGTATCCGTTTTCTTATTCCCGGAAATGAAGTTTTTTATATAAAAAGACTGGGAGAAATTTCCATCGGTCTGAATGCGGAAAATATTATTAAGTCGCCGGTGATCTGGTTTAATAAACTGGACGATTTCGGCAATATGCGGCTTACCGGAGGTATAGCTCTCCATCAGCCGGTAAAAGCCTTATCCAGTGAGCTGTCCCTGGTGCTTGACGGCTATATTTTCGAGAGTCGTTTTTTCCCGCCTTACGGTGTGCGTTACGGCTTTCAGTGGAAAGTTAAGGATTTTCTGGATATCCGTTTCGGGAAAGACCTCAGCAGTATTACCGGAGGGGCGGGAGTGAAACTTCCCGTCGCTGCCGGCAAGCTACGTGTGGATTATTCCATACAGCGCCATGAAATCAATTGGACCCATCTGATATCTTTATCATATTACTGGGGAGAGAAAGAGATTAAGTGATGAGAATAAGAATAAGAATAAGTGTTGAGAATGAGTGTTGAGAATGAGTGTTGAGAATAAGAATAAGAATAAGAATAAGAATAAGAATGAGAAGAAGATGATAAGACGGGTTGTGACAGGATTATTTGTAATAACGTTGCTGGCGGGGTGTTTTGAGCAGCCGGAGATCTCTGTGCCGCGCTTTATACCGAAAAGTCCGCCGGACAGCCTCATCGAGCAAGGGATCGATGCGCATCCCGATAACGCGATCTATCTTGAGTGGGAGG
>JAWOEU010000033.1:0-43490 GCA_046482575.1 Fidelibacterota bacterium | reverse complement strand
GGCAGACAGCAGATCCGGAGATTGGCAAATCAACAAAAGAACAGCCCGACGTCTCGACACCTCGACATCTCGACATCAAAACTATACATTAAAGCGAATATTGATAATATCCCCGTCCTTCACCACATAATCTTTCCCCTCAAGGCGGACAAGTCCCCTGGACTTTGCTTTGGAGAAACTCCCTTCGCGGATAAGATCATCATAAGAGACCACCTCAGCGCGAATAAAACCTTTCTGCAGGTCCGAATGGATCTCCCCCGCGGCATCGGGTGCTGTAGCGCCCGAAAGCAGTGTCCATGCGCGTACTTCATCCTCACCGACGGTAAAGAAACTGATAAGTCCCAGAGCCGAATATGACGTTGATATTACATGATTGATCGCGGGTTCATCTATGCCGAGCTCTTTCATAAAAAGTGCACGTTCGTCTTCATCCAATTCCTGGATCTCTTTTTCGGTAAGTGCGGATACAGAGGTTACCGGAATCCCCGGGAAGGAGTCCTTAAATTTTACTTCATAGTTTTTGCGTTTGTCATAATGCGATTCGTCACAGTTCAGAACCGCCATAAGCGGTTTTTTTGAGAGGAACTGAAAACCCCGGATCCTTTTATCCTCACTGACAGAAAAATGCACATCCCGCAAAGGTTTATTTTCCTCCAGCACGACTCTGCATTTTTCCAGCAGTTCCAATTCTTTCGGATCGAACTGTGATGCGCTGCGGGCCTTAAGATGCTTTACTTTTTCCAGCCGTGTCTCCGCTACAATGAGATCAGCGAAAATAAGATCGGCTTCCAGTTCTTCAAGATTTTTAACCGGATCGATCTGAAAAGGGCGTCCCTCGCTGTCGTAACCTTCAAAAACCTGAATAACCGCTACCAGGCTATCTGTCTGCCGCACGGCCTCAAGATACTTAGCGGCCTGGTCGCTGCGCATACCGGCGGGGAGTCCCATAACATCAATACAGTCAAAATGTGCATGTGTTGTTTTTTTGGGCTGATAGATTTCCGAAAGCCGCTCGACACGTCCGTCCGGCACGACCACCTGTCCCCGCCGGTAATCCGCCATACCTGAATGAACGGACTCATATTTTCCCTGTGTGAGCAGTTCAAAAAGCGTGCTTTTTCCGGAAAATTTCAAACCGATAAATCCCAGTTGCATATTATTCTCTCCCGTTATCAGTGATATAAGCCATGAGAAGCGAGCGTGTTGCCGTGATCCCTCGTGCATGGGTGCGTTCTACGCCATGAGAGGCGCTGACGCCGGGACCGGCAAGGCCCACACGGATATCTCTTCCCGCGCGCAGCAATGCAGTGCCGTCGCTGGCATAATAGGGAAAGACATCCACGGTGTATTCAATGTTGTGCTTTTTTGCCAGGGTTTCGAGTTGCCGGCGCAGACTCAGATCATAGGGTCCCGCAATATCCTTTGCGCAGATCGAGACCTTGGTTTCATCGCCGGTTACTCCATCGCCGATAACACCCATATCAGCAATGAGCACATTTTTCACACTTTCCGGAACGCCGGAGGGACAACCGTTTCCGACCTCCTCGTAATTGGAAAAATAAAAGCCGGTCTTTGTCCCTTTCAAAACCTTCGATTCATTGAGTAAAATATCCAGCAGGATCCCGGAACAGGCCTTGTCGTCGATAAAACGTGATCTCAAAAAACCGCTGTCTGTTATTTCCGTGCGGGGATCAAAAGCAACGAAATCGCCGATGGATATACCAAGTTTTTTGACATCTTCGCGGGAATATACCACTTCATCGAGCCTGACATGCATATTTTTCATGATACGTTCCGTGTTCTTCATTTCTTTATTGACATGCGTAGCCGGATTGTCGACCAAAAAAGTTCCGCGGATCTTTTTATTTTCCATCGTGATCACGGTCACATATTCGCCTTCAAAACTGTTGGGCGGGAGACCCCCGAGCGGGGAAAGTCGCAAGGTTCCGGTATCCGTGATCTCACTGACCATACCGCCGAGCGTATCGATATGCGACATGATCATAAGTTCGGGATCCGGAACGGTACTGACGATCAGTGAACCCCGGTAGCTCCGCCGGACATGATAGGACATCGGAGCAAGCCGTTTTTCGATATATTCGATAACGTCATTCGTATACCCGCTTGGAGAGGGAATCGCTATCAATTCCTTAATTGCCGAAAGACACATATAACCTCCGTTAACATTACGCAAATATACGGGCTTGGAAGTGTGAAAAACAAGGGACAAGAAAAAAGTGTGAAAAACAAAAAAAATGCGTATAAGGATAAAAAAACAGAATAAGGATAATATGTACGAATAAATCGCGAAATAGCAGGAAAATCCCGGGTTTCAAAAAAATTAAGCAAATGATTTTGCGGTATCTCAATGCATTTGCGACCGGCAATACTTATTAGCGATGGAATTTTTTAACAACAAAACTCCGCAGCTTTTTTATATTCCGCAGCATAAGGGCGGTCAAACCCAGGGGAACAAGAGCTGCAATAACGATCAGGGACCAACGCAGTGCAAAGGTTTGCGTCTGGTAATACATAATCACGAGATCGATCACGACAGAGAGCAAAGCCGCATTTGTAAATATAACGGCAAAAAAATTATAAATATCAAAGGACATTGCCTTAATGATAAAAAATGAAAGAAGCGTAAAAAACAAGGTCGCAAGATATATCGGCAGCACGAATCGCATGATCACAACGTTATCGATCAGCATGAAAGCAAAAAGAGCCGTAAAAAGCAGAGAAGCCAAAACATAATAAAGGATCATGGGTATCAATCTTTTTACGCGTTCGGAAATAAAAATACCGTTCATCATGATCCATACGAAAACTATTCCTGCAGAAGCAAATTTTGCCCAGTGAACATCGCCGGATATTATCAGGTTAAGCACCAGCAGATAGGCAGCGGTTATAAAAGAATCAATAGTGTAGAGACCGAAGAAACTGTTATTGACGCGCATAAGGGGGAAAGCCAGCATAAACCAGAGATAGATCAGAGATGAGACCGGGATCAGGGACCAGCTGAGATGACGATTGATGATAAGATCGATAAGTAAGACGATGACAATATACATTGAGAAAACAAGTGTCAATACCGTACCGGCGAGAAAACGCCTTATCGGTTTGGTCTGCGGATCTTTTACATTCTCGCGGTATTTTGGATAATCCCGTGTCTGCGGCTTGATCTTTACGTTCACCCCCGTTACCTCAGTGCCGCAGAGGGGGCATTTTTCATGGTAATCGGCGAGCTCTACGCCGCAATGTACACAATAAGACATATTTTACCTCAATTGCTTTTTATGCTGACATGTGCTCCAAGTTCAACAAGCCGGCGGAAGACATGGCGTTCAACATAAGCTTCTTTTGATACCCGGCCGAAGGTAATATGCAGATCGTTGCGGAAACCCAGTACAGCACATGCTGTCAGGGTTTGTGCAGGAGGGCCCAGCATAAAACCTATCCTGTCGATATGTTTTTCAAGCTCTTCCGGCAGACGGACCGGACCGAGATTTGATAAAATACCCGAAAACTGTGCGTGCCCCTGTGTATTGGAAATATACCGTATCACAAAATTTTTAATGGTTGCGGGGGTATGTCTGATCAACACGTTTTTGCTGAGTGAACAATTGTCTTTTACCATCGCCAGTAAATTATTCTTTGACACCCGCGTGCGCATAAATTCTTTCAGAATATCAATAATATCTCCAAGATCTTGCACTTTTTCAGGATCAATGCGGGGCACGATAAATAAAGAGAAATTCCGCATGGAACGGATAGGATATAAATTTCGCATATTTACCGGTATGGAAAGTCCGACCGGCCGGTGTGTTTTTCTGTTCCCGATCTGCTCATCCTGCAGATGTATCAGCGCCTCGATATACAAAGCCGCCAGAAGTTCCGTTACTTTTGCATGATAACGTTTTGCAATGGATTTTACATCCTCAACCGGAACAATACCGCTAACAATACGAAAGCTCCCGAGAGGAAGGATCCGGTCGCGCATTTTAAAAACACGCTCCGTGGTAAAAAGGCTGCGTTGTTTCGGAATATGCGGTAAATGATGTTTTTCGATTTCCAGGACTTTCAGGAATGCATCCTCATATTCTTCGGGATGCGGTTTTTCGTCCGGATGCATAATGCCTTCCGGGAAAGAACCCAGTTCTCCTTTCAGGACCAGATACTGCGTGACCAGTGTTTTCAGGAACTCCATGCAGCCGCTTCCATCACTGAGTATATGGAAAAATTCCACCGCAATGCGGTTTTTATAAACGCGCACGCGATATAAATATCCGTTGTTATACGCAGGATAGAGCCGTTCACAGGGGAAAGGGGTCTCCGGATGAATGATAAAAGGATTTTCATTTTTTTCCAGGTAATGCCAGAACAAGCCTCTGCGCAGGCGGACATTATAATAGGGGAAACGGGGTTTGATAATATTCAGGGCACGGTATAAAAGATCCCGATCAATATTCGCGTTCAGGCTCATCGAAAAACGGAATATATTAGTGTTTTCCGGTGATTCAAGAGCGGGATAGATCTTGGCCGATGTATCCAGGGGATACCAGGAATGCTTATTGTCGTTTGTATTTTTCATTCTCATTATTTAGTATTCTCTTCGTTTAATGATACGATGATAAAAAGTAAAATTAAAGCGTTTTATGCAGATGAAAATTTTGGATGTATCGTTCGCACTAATGTTATATATTCCATCATGCGGAAAATTCACATTCAAAAGCCTCATCAAAAAACATTAAAAACCGCAGCATCTCTGCAGAAAAAGAAATATCGTGATATTGAAAAAAAATTTCTGATAGAAGGAATTTTACCCTTGGAAGAAGCGGTCAGAAGCAATTACCGGATAACGGAAATATTTTTTTCTCATGATGTTTTAGCAAAGCCCGGTGTTACTGACCTTTTACTTTCTGCGGAAATAAAACACAAGACTGTCTGTTATGAGATAAGTGATAGCGAAATGAAAAAGATCTCCTGTGAGAAGACGCCGCAGGGAATCGCAGCCGTAGCAGAAAAAAAGACCTTTACTGAAAAAGACCTGAACGGGAATATTCTTTTACTTGATAAGATCCGGGATCCCGGAAATGCAGGGACTTTGTTCCGGATCGCACACTGGTTCGGCCTCGGCGGAATAGTGATGATAAATGAAAGTGTTGATGTCTGTAATCCCAAGACGGTAAGAGCCAGCATGGGTTCGGTTTTTCACATCCCTTATCTTGAAGTTGATGAACTGCCGGAATGTCTGGGAAAAAAACGAACAATTTTACTAAGCAGGGCACACGGAGGCAATGATATACGGGATATCGATAAAGAGCAATTATCACCCTTCGTGCTTGTGATCGGCAATGAAAGCCGGGGTATTTCTGCAAAATTTACCCGTTATTCTTATCTTGATATAAGCTTACCGTCATTAGGCGATGCGGAATCTCTGAATGCCGCGACCGCAGCCGCTGCAATATTGAGTAAACTTCTGTATTAAAATGAAATTATTCCGGATATCCATTATACTCATCGTACTTTTTTCCCTTGTGACAGCGGAAAGTCCCTATAAACTCATTAATCCGACCTATCTGGGAAATGAAAAGCGTAATTATTACGGCAATAGAATACCTTCCCGGCTGGATATTATCTGGAGAACATATCTTGGCGAAAACATTACGAGAATCGGAGACAGGAAAAGGGTATGGAAAGGCAGCGGATGGACCGGGCAACCCCTGCTTGCAGAAGAGAATGACACGCTGTTCATTATTCATGGTTCCCTGGATCATTATTTGCGGAAAATGAATGCACGCACGGGTGAAATTCTTTGGGAATATAAGTTTTCCGATGCCATAAAAGGTACCGGGACGCTGTGGGAGTATGAGGATGTCATAGATCATAAAAATAAATTGATGATCGTGCAGGGAAGCCGGAGAGGAGTTGAATATAATACATGGTCTTCAAAACTTTATCCGCTGCGGGCAATAGGATTCAATTCCGGCAGTGAGATCTGGCGGTATAATGTCCGCCGCGGCGAAAGCTATTCCACAGATGTCGACGGGACACCGCTTATTATCGATAATATTTTATATTTGGGCCTTGAAAATGCGTATTTTATTGTTTTTGACCCCCATCCGGGAAAAACGGAAAAATATAATGGGTACAGACGTCCGGTCACGATGGAGAAGCATAAACTTTATGATGAATCGGATAAGATTTTGCACGGACAAAACCTTGTTACCGAATCCGCTCCGGCACGTCTTGGTGATAATATCTATATCACCGCAGGTTCGGGACATGTATATGCTTATAGTATGCTAAAACGCGAGATCGTCTGGGATTTTTTTGCCGGTTCGGATATTGACGGCAGTCCGGTTGTAACCTACGACAACTGTATCCTGGTCAGCATTGAAAAAGAATATATCAAAGGTCACGGCGGTGTTTTCAAACTTGATCCTTCCCGCCCGCCGGACAGTTCCTGTGTAGTCTGGTATTTCCCCACGGGCGATGATACCGGCAGTAATGCGATCTGGGAGGGAGGCGTCATTGGTTCCCCCGCGGTCAATGATCATACAAAAGGATCGGATATGCCCTACATGGCGGGATTTACGGGTATTGACGGATATTTTTATCTGGTGGAACACGATAGAATAGATACCAGCAAAGTTTGGGGACCAAACCGGCGGCACCGTTACCATACACCGAAATTTATTGCAAAGAGATGGGTCGGTCAAAGTATTTCAACCCCCCTGCTTGTGGGCCGGCGGGCTGTAGTTGGCTCTTACAGCGGGCTGTCACTTTTTGAATATACGGCGGATAAAACGCTTAAACGTCTGCAGCGTCATTATATCGGCGGAATCGAATCCACGCCGTTTGTTTTTGATAAACGTATTTATGTCGGATCGAAAGACGGTTATTTTTACTGTCTCGGGGAAAAGGAAGAAGCAGAAAACGGGCGGTAAAAAGAAGATCGACCTAACAGCCCGGCAGTTACGGATGCAGCGTGAAAGGTGCCGGGAAATATACCGTCCGCACGGTTATGAAATTATTCTCTGATAAAAAAAATACACCAAAAGGTGTAGAGCGTTATTAAGGTAAAACCGCTATCTAAAGGGAACCGTCATCCCACATATATTTAAAGGGGTTAACGGGTTTCCCCTCTTTCTGGATCTCATAATGCAGATGAGGACCCGTGGAGCGGCCGGTACTTCCGACTTCGCCGATAATATCGCCGCGCTGGAGATTCTGCCCTTTCCGCACCTTGATCTTGTTCAAATGAGCATAGATGGAAACATAACCGTAGCCATGATCGACTTTTACAACATTTCCGTAACCGCCGCGGGAATAAGTGGCGTAGATAACTTTCCCTTTGCCGGAAGCATAGACAGGGGTGCCGCGCGTAGCGGCAAGGTCTACACCGGCATGATATTTTTGTGCTTTGGTGAAAGGATCAACGCGGTACCCGTAATTTGAACTGATATAATAACTATCGGCATCAAGCGGCGTAATTGCCGGCATGTATTCAAGACGCTTTTTGTATTGCTGGATGCTGGCGTAGAGATTCTTGTAATTTTCAAGCTCAACGGAGACCTTGGTGTTGAGCAACTGAATATCGGCATCCAGTTCTTCGATCTCATTCCGGGGCTCTGATGGATCGGTTAACTGAACTCTCCCGCCGATACCGAGTTTATCAACATTAAGATCGTGGGCAGGGAGATCCGCATAAAGGCGTATATTGTTGTTCAAACGTACCATAGAGTCCAGATAAGCTTCTGTAGCCTGAAGTTCTTCTTTCAGCTCGTTTGCGGTTTTCAGTAATGTTGTATTCTTTATAGTATTTGATGTGAAGAAGTGCGGGGATAAATACTTATAACCGATAAACGCACTTCCTGCAATAACGGTCAAAAGAAATAACGCGGCAAAAAAGGTCATAAAATAAAGGGATAAACGTGAAAATGAGATCTCTTTTGAATTCTTGCCCGGCAAATAGATCAACAGATGTTGTTGTTTCCTTTTCATCAATTAATTATATGATTCTTTGCATTTTATTGCAAGTTAATTATAGAACTTTTACTGGATTTATATTTAATGAACATACGAAAAGCCTGTTATATTGTCATCTCATCTCTTGTTTTTTACCGGTATTTTCCATAATATATTCAAATGATCACGGAAATTATTATTGCAGCTTTCGGCATAGTGCTTTCTGCCTATTTCAGCGGATCGGAGATCGCCGTTACGACTGCCCATCCTTTACAATTGCGGAAATGGGAAAATCAGAAAAAAGCCTTTTCTTCCGATGCGCTCAGAATGTATGAAGAGCGTCAGCATTATCTTACGGTTATTCTGGTGGGGAACAACCTGGCGAACGTTTTAACAACAACATTTGCAAGTATTGTTTTTACATCGTACGGACTTTTCAACTGGTGGCAGAGCATTCTGGTGATATCGGGGATAATATTGTTGTTTGGAGAAGTTATTCCCAAATCATTGATCCGTTATCAACCGAATTCCTATTTGTTGTTTTCATCTGCAGTGATAAAAATCTTCGGTTTTTTTCTGCACCCGGTTGCCCGCCTTTTTGAAAAGATGATAGCCCGGCTTTTGAAATTTTTCAAAAGTGACCAGGAACCGGTAAATATCATGATACGGCGGAAGGAAATAGAGAAAAGCATCTTCGACAGCTATGAGACGGGTATTCTTAATGATGATAAAAGAAAGTATATCGATAATGTATTTGAATTTTCCGATACGACCGCCGGAGAGATCATCACCCCGCGTACGGATATCGTCGCTCTGCCGGAGAGTGCGGGATTGGATGATCTCAAAGAGGCGTTCATTCAATCGGGTTTCTCAAAGATCATTATATATCGTGATACGATAGATCATATTGTCGGCTATATTTCACTGCGTGACATTCTGGGACCGGTACGCCATATCGGGGATATTATCCGTCCTATAAAGTTTTACCCGGAAAGCAAAAGCATTATTGATCTCTTAAAGGAATTTCAGCATACAAAAACCAGTATTGCAGTTATTGTAGATGAATTCGGAGGTACGTCCGGGTTGGTCACAATGGAAGATATCGTTGAAGAGATCTTTGGTGAGTTTAATGACGAATATGATATTAACAGCACCCAGGTCCGCCGTCATTCAAACGGTGATCTTCTTATGAGCGGACGAACGGAGATCGATTTTCTGAACGATGAATATCTTCTGAACCTTCCGGAAGGAGAGTATGAAACGATAGCAGGATATATTCTGGATTATCTGGACCGTTTCCCGAAAGAGGGAGAAATAATAATTATTCGGGAATACGAATTCACCATTCTGAAGGCAACTTCAAAAAGTATCGATTATATAAAACTCAGACAGAAATTACCAGGGAAATGATATGAAACAGCTGGACCGTTATATGCTGCATCAGTATCTGCGGATCTTTCTGTTTGTTATGCTGACTTTTATCTGTGTTTTTTTACTCGTTGACCTTGTCCAGAAGATCGCGCAATTTCTTGATAATAATCTTCGCTTTGCCGAGGTCGTACATTATTACTGGCTTATGATCCCCTGGATGCTGCACTGGTGTTTTCCGGTCTCTGCGTTGCTGGCGGTGGTGTTTTTTTTCGGACAGACCAATAAATTCAATGAACTTACCGCCATGAAGGTCGGCGGACTTAGCCTTTACCGTTTGGCCCTGCCTTTTCTGATCTTCGGTGTTATACTTAGTGTCTTTTCGTTTTTTTTCGAGGATCGTGTGGTTGTTCCCGCCCAACAGGAAGTAACGGAGTTTATGGAGAACAATATGAAGCTAACCCGGAAAAGCCGGGAACAGCGCATTCACCGGCAGGTCTACTTCCAGTTGCCCGACCGCTATATTTTTACGATCCGGAGCTATAATATTACGAACGGACGCGGCCGGATTGCCGGACTGCACCGTTTTATTGACGGAAAAATAACGGAACGTTATGATGCGGATCATGTGCGCTGGATAGAAGAAGACGAAACCTGGATGCTGCTGAATGTGCAGAAGCGCGTTTTCAGGGATGATGAAGAGATTTTCACAAAACATGACACCCTGGTTTTCTCGCTTGATGTAAGTCCGCGGGAATTGCGCCAGAAAGGGGTGCGGCCCGAGGATATGACTTTCCGCCAGCTGCGGGGATTTATTGACCGTTCGCAGCAGCTGGGAATGAAGACAGCGCGGTGGGAAACGAATTTATACTTCCGGACCGCCATGAATTTTTCCTGCTTTCTGGTCATTCTTTTGGGAATCCCCCTGGTTACCTTTCAAGGCCGGTCACGGAGCTACGGAGGCGGAGTGGCTGCAAGCCTCCTGCTGCTTTTTACTTTATATGTGCTTTTGACTTTCGGAAAAGTGCTGGGAATAGCAGGTCTCATGTCGCCGTTTCTGGCGGTGTGGACACCGAATTTTATTTTTATTTTTCTCGGTGTACTGATGATGATTATTGTAAAAAAATGATATCCTCTGCTCTTCAAAAATCCTATATTCCGGCGAATTAACAGGAGGTGAATCATGACCGAACTCGAAAGAATAAAATATAAAAATATTATTGATTTTATAAAGATCATAGCAGGTGCGCTTATCATGGCATGTGCACTCATGTTCTTTCTGATACCAAACAAAGTATCCGCCGGTGGTGTTTCGGGTATTTCCACAATTCTGTACCATATTTTTAAATGGCCTGCAGGTATTACCATGCTGGCAATGAATATCCCCCTGTTCATTCTCGGTGTCAAAATATTCGGCCGGAAATTCGGCATTAAAACACTCTGGGGAATTATCTGGATCTCGGTGTTTACGGACCTGATCGATGTTGTCTTTAATTTTCCCCCGGCAACGCATGATCCCATTCTGGCAACAGTGTACGGAGGTGCGCTTTTGGGAGTGGGTTTGGGTCTTATCATGAAAGGACGCGGAACGACCGGTGGGAGCGATATTCTTGCACGTATAGTCAATAAATATTTTCATTTCTCGCTGGGCAACTCTTTTATCCTTGTGGATACGGGGATCATCATTATTATGGGTATTGTATTCCAAAATATTGATCTTATCCTGTTTTGCCTGATCTCCCTGGTTGTATCATCGAAAATTGTGGATATGATTATTGAAGGTATTACCAGTGAAAAGGCAATTACGATCATCAGCAGTGAATGGGAAATGATAGCCCGCAGGATTATGCATGAGGCCAAACGCGGTGTGACCAGCATGGGCTCAGTAGGCTTATATACAAATAAAGAAAAAAGGACCCTCTACTGCGTCGTCTCCAATCGTCAGATCGAGCATGTGCGGCGCATTGTGAAGCAGGAGGACCCCAATGCTTTTGTGACCGTAGGCAATGTTTCGATCATGCAGGGTGAAGGATTCCGGGAACAGACCACACTGAATGAAGATTGAAAAGCGAAAAGCGAAAAAAGGACAGCCGAAGGTAAACGTTCCCGCCGGCCGATAAACGTCCAATTATTTACGTACCGCAGATAACAATTACCGGATCAGTTATTTTTACATTTGAATCCCGCTGAAAAACGAGATGAGACCGGTAATGACCGGTCCGAGAATTCGGCTGAAGATCGAAAAGCCTGCCAGCCGCCCCGCGAGAAATATCCCCAGTATAAGAAAAACACCGTATCGTTCAAGATAATCTATGAAATATGTTTTACTGTCCGGCAAAAATCCGCGCAGTATTTTGCTGCCATCCAGCGGCGGAATGGGAATAAGGTTAAACACACCGAGTCCCACATTAATTAAAAGAAAGTAAAAAAGATTTAATTTCAGAAAAAGGGTAACGCCGGTATCGGCCTCCAATGGCTGCAGTTGCGGAAAGAGACGGAATATTAAGCCGATAAAAGCCGCCATTACAAAGTTTGACAGCGGGCCGGCTGCCGATGATATTGCCAGATCCCTTTTCGGATTCCTGAATTCATGCACATTGATCGGAACCGGTTTTGCCCATCCCATGCCGACAATAAAAAGCATAAGCATACCGATCGGATCGATATGGGAGATCGGATTCAGGGTAAGGCGGCCCATGTTCTTTGCGGTGTGATCTCCCAGGCGGTAGGCAATATATCCATGTGAATATTCATGAACCGTAAGGCTCAGCAAAATGGGAACGACCATTGCAATGTATTGGAATATCTGTGAGTTCATGTTTTAAATCTTTCTCTCGGGTGAAATGTTTTATGTACTTCTTTTAAATAATTGCGGTCCAGATGTGTATATATTTGTGTGGTTGCGATATCCGAATGACCGAGCATCTCCTGAACGGCGCGGAGATCCGCACCGCCCTCCAGCAAATGTGTCGCAAAAGAATGCCGGAACACATGGGGACTTACGGGTTTTCGTATGCCTGAAAGTCCGGCATAGTTCCTGATGATCTTCCAAACGCCCATTCGCGAAAGGGGTGCACCGCGCATATTCAGGAACACCACATCTTCTGCCTCACTATGACGGGCAAGCTCGGGACGGACGTTGCGGAGATATTTTTTCAGCCACCCGCGGGCTTCTTCACCGAAAGGGACAATACGTTCTTTTAAGCCCTTTCCGAAAACCCGGACCCAGCCTTCTTCCAAAAGAAGAGAGGGCAAACGCAAATCAAGTAATTCCGATATTCGCAGACCGCTGCCGTAAAGCAGCTCCAGCATCGCACGGTCCCGCACACCGCCATCCGTTTCAGTGTCTATACATTCCAGGATCTCTTCTATATCCTGAATATCAAGGATTTTTGGAAGGCGTTTCGGCAGTTTCGGCGAATCGATGTTCTCTGTGATGTCTTTTTTAACATATCCTTCATTCACCATAAAGGCATGGAACATCCGGATCGCGGATAAGTTCCGGGCCAGACTGCTGGCCGCAAGAGGTAATTCGCGAAGTTCCCCGAGATATGTGATGACGGTCTCCGTATCAATGGCATCGGGATGGGTAATATCGATTTCCTTAAGATATTCAAGATAACGCTTAATATCGGTTCTGTAACAAGAAACCGTGTTAGGTGAAAGCTGCCGCTCTCCCTGCAAGTGATAAAGATAATCCCGTAATAGCCGCTGCATAAGAATTAAAGAAATGCCTTCTCGATGTTTTCACAGATCATATGGCCGACCATGATGTGTATTTCCTGTATACGCTGTGTGTTGTCTGACGGTACGATCAGCTCAAGATCCGCAATACCCGCGGCTTTGCCGCCACCGGCGCCGCCAAGGAAAATACTTGCGGTGTCTTTTTCTTTTGCGCTGTAAAGTGCATTGATAATATTAGCGGAATTACCGCTTGTACTTATGGCAACAAGGACATCACCGGATCCCGCCAGTGCTTCGATCTGACGGCTGAAAAGCTGTTCGCTGCGGCCGGTATCATTGATCCACGCCGTGAGAAAGGATGTATCAGTCGTTAGTGCCAGAGAAGCAAGGGCTCTGCGGGAATACCGGAGGCGGGCCAGCAATTCGGCGGACAGGTGCTGGCAATCTGCTGCTGAACCGCCGTTGCCGCACCAGAGGATCTTTTTTCCCGTTTTCAACGCTTTGAGCATTATGTCCGAAGCGCTCCGGATTTTTCCGGCAAAAACGGTATCTCCGCGAAGTTCCTCAAGGATGGCAAAAGATTCCTCAAATACATTGTTCATAAATTATTCCTTTTCCGGTATTATGTAAACAACAATAAAATTACGACAAATGGAATGGGATAAAAAGTTTTTTATATTCTTTGCGTTTTGTATTCTGAGCAATAATTAAAAAGTGCGTATAAACGGGCCGTCAGGAAATTCGGGAAAGAACATCCACAAAAGCATCCATTTCCTCTTTACTGCGTTTTTCCGTAACGGCAATCAGCAGTTCATGATCGCGGCCGGGATAAAAACGGTCCAGGTTTATGCCCGCCTCAATACCATGGCCTGCGGCTTTCTTGATAATATCCTTTGCGGGGAAGGGCGTTTTGATGACAAACTCCTTGAAAAAGGGATCCTGTGAAACCGGCGAAAAACCCTTAAGCTCCCCAATTCTATCATATAGATAATGCGATTTCTGAATGCAGAGTTCAGCGGTTTTTCGCAGGCCGCTTTCTCCCATAAGCGCCAGGTAAACAGTGGCGGCAAGGGCACACAACGCTTCATTTGAACAAATATTGCTTGTAGCTTTTTCACGGCGAATATGCTGTTCCCGTGTTTGCAGCGTCAGGACGTAGGCACGTTTGCCTTCGGTGTCTTCCGTCATTCCGGCGATACGGCCGGGCATTTTCCGAATAAAGGTTTTTTTTGCAGCAAACAGGCCCAGATAGGGTCCGCCGAAATTAAGCGGATTTCCCAGGGACTGTCCCTCACCAAAAACTATATCCGCATCTGCTTCTCCGGGTGTTTTCAGGATTGCCAGCGAAAGCGGATCTACACCCTGAATGAACAGAGCATTTTTCTCATGCGCAGAAGAAGCCGCTGACACATTGTCTTCAATACACCCGAAAAAATTCGGACTTTGTAATACCACGGCGGCGGTCTCCTCGCTGAGAAGACCGGATAAAGCGTCCGGATCGGTAATAAGTCCTTTAAGCGGGCATTCGACAAGCCGGATGTCCTGCGAACGTGCATAGGTTTCCAGGGTTTGCCGGTACAGCGGATGTATTGCAGCAGAGATAAGAATCTCAGGCCGTCGTTTGATATTTTTCGCCATGATAACCGCTTCTGCCATGGCTGACGCACCGTCATACATGGAAGCATTGGAAACTTCCATACCGGTCAGCTCGCAGATAAGGGACTGGAATTCATACATTGCCTGTAAGGTGCCCTGACTGACCTCGGCCTGATAGGGAGTATAAGCGGTTGCAAATTCCGACCGGGATATGATAAAATCAACGACCCGGGGAATAAAATGATCATACGCACCGGCACCGAGAAAAGAAACGGATTTCCGGCAGGAAGCATTTTCTTCCGACAGCCGCTGCATTTCCTTTTGGATCTCGAGTTCTGATAAAGGTTGCGGAAGGTCCAGGGCAGTATTGTTTCTGAGAGCTTCAGGAATGGCTTGTAAAAGATCTTCAAAACGGTTAACGCCGATCTTTTTCAGCATTTTTTCAACATCGTCGCGGGCATGGGGTAAAAATGGCATCGAATACCTCTGCGGTTCCGGTGAGCGGAAATTGTTTAATTAGCTGATATGCTCCTGATATGTTTCAGCATCAAGCAAGTCATCCAGTTCCGTCTTATTATCAATTTTTATCCGCAGGATCCAGCCGCTGTTATAACAATCGGAATTTACAAGAGTAGGCTCATCCTCCAGTACCACGTTGACCTCAGTGACCTTTCCGCTCAGGGGAGCGTTCAGATCGGAGACAGTCTTTACCGCTTCAATGGTTCCCACCGCTTCACCCTTGGAAACACTTTCACCGGTTTCCGGAAGTTCAACAAAAACGATGTCGCCCAGCTCTCCCTGAGCGTAATCGCTAATGCCGATGGTCGCAATATCACCTTCAACACGGACCCATTCATGGCTTTTGGCATATTTCAATTCTTTCGGAAAATTCATGATATTTCCTTTCCTCTATTATCTTATTTGTTCACACGCTCGATATAAGAACCGTCCCGGGTGTCGACCTTAATGATATCTCCCTCATTAATAAAGAGCGGAACCTGAACCTCAAGTCCCGTTTCAACCGTTGCGGGCTTTTTTACATTGGTTTTGGCGGTATCTCCGCGCTCTCCGGGTTCAGTATAGGTGACTTCCATCACAACGGATGCGGGCAATTCGACAGAGATAGGGCGTTCGTTATACATGAGCACTTTGATTTCATCATTTTCGCGGATATATAATCTGTCTTCTCCGATTATTTCCTCGGAGATCGGAACCTGTTCAAATGTCTCGGGATCCATCATATAATAATGCAAACCGTCATTATAAAGATACTGCATTATATGTGCTTCAACACGGGCTTCTTCGACTTTTTCACCGGACCGGAAAGTGTTTTCCAGTACTTTACCGTTCAACAGGTTTTTTAGTTTTGTCCTGATAACTGCTCCTGCACGTCCCGTTTTACTATGCTGAAAACTTACGATCTTGTATAATTCATTATTATATATGATTACCATTCCGGATCTGAAATCTGATGTGGAAGCCATGATAAACTCCTTCCTTTCATTAGAGGTGTTCTCGATAACAAAAGTAATTTACATGTTGTAGCCGTATTTCGCAACAGGGAAAAATCGTTTTATCTGCAGGATGGGGGCTTTTACAGGAATAAAATCTATAAAATATGCCACAATGACACATAATATAAAGAATGACAAATTTTACGACAATAATACTGCCAATATGACAAGTGTTTGACTTTGGCATGATTTTCGCATGTTTATAGTGTGAAGATTGACAAAAGAAAGCCGCCGGCAAAAGCGGCGGAAGAAAAAGATAAAAAAATCTTGAAACAAGAAAAAAAGGAGGCATAAAATGATGCTCGTAAAACACAATAGTCCGGTTGCAAGACAAAGCCGCTTCTACAACAACATGCTTGATGACTTTTTTAATGATCCTTTCTTCAACACGGAACCAAGTGAAACCGTTCATTGGGCACCGCGTGTAGAAGTTGAAGAAAATGATAATGAGTTTCTCATGAACGTGGAAGTACCGGGTATGAAAAAGAAAGACATTGATATTTCGGTAAAGGATAATGTCATTACGGTATCCGGTGAGAAGAAAGAAAAGGTCAAGAAAAAAGAATCTCAGTGTCATTTAAGTGAGATCAACTACGGTAAATTCTCACGCAGTTTTCAGCTGCCGAACAATGTTAACACTGAGAAGATCAAAGGGAACTGGGAAGACGGTATTTTGACCGTACAGATCCCCAAAACCGAAGTTGCGAAACCACGCAAGATCGAAATTGATTAATTAAAACGCAAATCCCTTCCTTACCCCGCAGCCCCGCTGATAAAGCGGGGCTTTGTTTTTAAGGACCGAAAATTGTGACGAAAATTAAATATTCTTGGGGTGTGGGTTCCCGCTATACAGAACCAAGAAAAAGCAGCGGCCGCGTTCCGGGTCCGGCATTCCGTTCTTTCTGTTCCGAATATCTGTCAAAAATCGCCGGCTCCGAATGCTAATTACTTGAAATTCATAAATTTTTTTTCTAAACTCGAAGCGTAAATAACAATAACCAAAAAAACAGGAGTCATGTGATGATAAATGCATTATATAAGATCCCGCATGCAGAGAATGAACGTGTGCTGAATTATGCACCGGGGACACCGGAACGCGAAAGCGTAAAGGAAGTTTTAAAGGAACTCATGGACAAGGAGATAGAGATACCGGTCATTATCGGTGGAGAGGAGATCTATACCGGGAAGACGGTAAAGGTCACCTGTCCGCATGATCACAAACATGTTCTGGGGACATACCATCAGGCAGGTGAGAAAGAGATCCGCGGAGCCGTAGCCGCCGCCATGGAAGCAAGCAGGAAATGGAGAGAGATGCCGGTGGATTCCCGTGCGGCGATCTTTAAAAAAATGGCGGTATTGCTTTCCAAACCCTACGGTGATCTTCTGAATGCAGCGACTATGCTTGGTCAGAGCAAGAGCATTTTTCAGGCAGAGATCGATTCGGCATGTGAGCTGATCGATTTTTTTAATTTTAATACCTATTACATGTCCGAGATCTATAAAAACCAACCTGACTATAGTCCCGCCGGCACTTGGAATCAGCTGGAATACCGCCCTCTGGAAGGTTTTGTTTTTGCGCTTACGCCCTTCAATTTTACATCCATTGCGGGTAATTTACCGACATCACCGGCCATCATGGGCAATACGGTGGTTTGGAAACCTTCCCGGACGCAGATATATTCCGCTTATTTTCTGATGAAACTGTTTAAAGCGGCGGGACTTCCGGACGGTGTAATAAACTTTCTGCCCGGAAGCGGGAAGGAGATCGGAGAGATCATTCTAACGCATCCGGATCTTGCCGGTGTACACTTTACGGGTTCAACGGCGGTTTTTCAGCACATATGGAAGACGGTTGGAACGCATATTGCCGATTATAAGAGCTATCCGCGCCTGGTCGGAGAGACCGGGGGTAAAGACTTTATTTTCGCACATGAATCAGCGGATATTGATTCCCTGGCCGTTGCTATGCTGCGGGGAGCATTCGAATATCAGGGACAGAAATGTTCGGCGGCGTCCCGTGCGTATATTCCGACAAATATCTGGGATGAACTCCGTGAAAAGTATGTGGAAATGGTGAAGACCGTCAAGATGGGCTCCCCTCTGGATTTCACGAACTTTATGAACGCCGTAATCGATGAAACGGCTTTTAACAAGATCGTTTCCTATATTGAATATGCGAAAGAACATTCTGATGCCGAGATAATTACCGGCGGCGGGTATGATAAAAGCTCAGGATACTTTATTGAACCGACCACTATTGTTACCACGGATCCCAAATTCAAAACCATGCAGGAAGAGATCTTCGGTCCCGTGCTAACGATCTATGTTTACAATGAAAGAAAATATAAAGAGACCCTGGAACTCTGTGATCAGACCAGTCCCTACGCCCTGACCGGTGCTGTTTTTGCACAGGACCGCGAGGCCGTGCTTTTAGCGGACAGGATACTGATCAATGCTGCGGGAAACTTTTATATTAATGATAAACCGACGGGCGCTGTGGTCGGACAACAGCCTTTTGGCGGTGCACGTGCCAGCGGCACCAACGATAAGGCCGGTTCATCCATGAATCTCATGCGGTGGGTGTCGGTACGTACCATAAAGGAAAATTTCAATCCGCCGAAGGATTACCGTTATCCCTTTATGGAGAAGAAATGAACATTTGTTCATCTTATAAAAGAAGGGCGTTCTATGGACCGCCCTTTTTTTATAACTGAACTTTCAACTGTTCAGCATATTGTCAACCCATTTTTATCTACGGCGTTATTGAGAGGTTGGGTCCGTATTGAAGACGCTTGATGCTTTTTATTGCTTCTGAACGAACGGATTCTCCATCACAGTCACATAGTTCCTGTAATCCTTCAACGATCCGCTTGTATCCGGGATTCATCGTAAACCAGCCCAGTGCTTCAACGGCAGCGGTTCGGACTGCCTGGTCTTCATCCGGATCAAGGGCAGTATTCAGAAGCGGCGTGATGCCGGGAGCAAAATTATAGTTACGGAAGGTCCGTATTCTGGAAATACGCTTTTTTGCCGTCAGGCTGGTATCTTTGACAATAGAAAGAATGTCATCGTACAGCCATTCTTTATTGCGTTTCTGCATATAATCAAGTCTGTCTGCCTGATCGGGGTCCAGTTTCCCGTTTGTTTTCATTTCTTCATAGAGCGGATCGACCGCAGGTCCCGGAAAAAGCAGGCTTAGACTTGTCTTGGCAGAAAAGGATACGCGTTTGGAAATATCATAGAGATAAGCTTCCACCAGCAGGGGGAAATATTCGGCATGACCGACTTTCCCCATCCAGTTGGTACTTATACGGCGGATCAGTTCACTGGGATCCGCTATACTGGTTTTCAGTAATTCATAAAAGGCCGGACTGCGTAAAGCAGCGAGAGATTTCAGTGCCTGAAGGCGGACATTTGCCGACGGGTCCGTGCGGTAGATCAGCAGAAGCTTATTTTCCGCATCGGCTTTGCGGATCTTTGCCATCTGATAAACACCATAGGTTCGCAGAATATCATCATCTGACCGTAAAAGGCGCTGATAACGGTATTTCAGGGGTGGCCGCCGGTGTTCCGAAGCAAAATGAAAGGTAGGATCACCGATAATATGCGATTCAAGATAATTTCTGCTCAGATGCCAGTTCCCCAGCGGAATACCGTGCCGGAGCAATCCCAGCAGTTCATCGGCCCATATATCCTGGCGTACATTTACGGTATTTGCCACGCCCGCGACCGTTGAGCCTTTTCCGAAAACATACATACCGGTGATATAGTTTTCCTTAAAGAACTGGCCGTTATAACACTCATCGAAAATGATGACTTCCGCTTCCGGCTGCATATCCCTGACATCAGATGAGTAAATATCGAGGTAAGCGCTGTAAAGGGAATCTTCGCTGATAACTTCTTCATCAAAAGTATCTTCTATCCAGCGTTCGGGAATATCATAATTCTCCAGATAGTATTCTCTTGCCTCTTCATAGTTCCCGCGGCGCTTTGCCGTCCGCAATTTACTGCGGACGAATCTTTTGACCTCTTCAATATTCTGGCGTGCGTTGGCCGGGGGCGGATATCCGGTAAGGTATTGAGCATCATCTCCGCCGTGAGCATGAAAAACCGCCATATCCAGTTCCGGTTCCTGTAGTTCCCGGATTATAATATCTTTCATGTAGCGGCTCATTTCATGATAATAATTTTTCACATAACCCCCGGGAATATATAGGTTCGGGAATTGCTCACGGAGCATGTGTGAGAGATTTTCCCAGGAATTCAGTGATTCCGAATGATAACCGTGGCCCGTATAGGTCAGCATGGTATCCAGCACTTCGGGATGTTCTTTCTGTCCGACGATACGATCCAGATATTCTGCGATCATAGCATACTTCTTTTCATCATGCAGAGGCGGAAATATTCTCCCGCTGTAAAAATCCTTTTCTATGTACTGCGGCGAGTTCTCCGATAAAGAATAATAAAAAAGCAAGGGATTGTCTTCATCCTGTCCGATAAAGTCGAAGACGAGATCCGGATCATCGTAAAACCGGTCACTGGGAACAGAAATACGCTGCGGATCATCGTAACGGTTTTGATCGATCTTGAAGGCGGATGTCAGATGCTGAGCATCCCGGATCATGGGGATCGGGATATCACCGATAAAAACGGCACCTTCCGGAAGAGGGTCCTGTTGACGCAGAATTTCCCGTATCGCTTCGGGATTTTCCCAATTTTCCGCGTGCAGGCTGACGGTGTAGCCTTCATCTTCAAGTGAAGAGCAATAGGCGTCAACGGAAGAGGGGATCTTTTCATAACTGACCTTATCCGTGAACACAAGGATCTGCGAGCTTTCTGCGATAGAGAAAACAAGTAACAGGACAAGAATCGAACAGAAGAATTTTTTCATTATTTTTCCTTTAGTTTTTAAAATAACATCGTTAAACGCGTTTGTGCAAAATGATAGCTTTTTGCAATATTCTTTGGTCTTACGGCCGTGCAGGAAGCGCTTATTTCAAATTGATTGCTGCCGAGGGGAAATAAAAGCCTTAAAGAAGCAGAGATCTTCCGGCGGTCCTGCCGGTAGTAAGCGATCTCTTTTTCCGTTATTTCCGTATAATACCAGCCTGTTATATCGTTATATATGATTTCCTGCCCAACATCGATATTTTCGTAAGCAATATTAAAACCGTATTGCAGAAATTTTCGTTCATGATCATAGCGCATTCCCAGGTAAAGAGAATTGGAGGGAAAATAGTCCAGAAGTCCGAGAAAATTATCTTCGCGTTTGACTTCTTCAAAAGCATAAGAAACGGTACCTGACCACATTTCTCCATTGCTTTGCCGGTAAGGGATCGTAAGTCCTCCTTTGGATTGCCGGTAGCTGCGGGCGTAAATGCGCCGGTCCAGATCCGGATGAAAGCCTTCACTGCGGGATATCTGCTGCTGAAAAAAGAGATTCGCTTTACAACCCGGATAAAGATCCGCCCGGTAATAAAAACGGGTGATATCCCACCTTCCCTGCGGGACGGGATAAGCCCCGCCGTCGGTAATATCTGTTTTTGCATACTCGTAATTGGTCTTGAACATCAGAATTCTTGCAAGATCCATATCAGCGGAAAGACCCCAGCCTCTTATATTCTGAAGACGTTCCTCGCTGGTTTTTGCATAGGTCATCAAAGGCTTGTCCAATCCGTGTATGCGCATGAAAGTGGGAGTTTTCCCCTGCTCAAGCCGGTATCTTTTTGTATCCATATCCTGTTTATACTGAAAAAACGAACCGCGCAGTCCCAGGCGGGAATGCTCCGCCGAAAAAGCCAGTGCGGGATGAATATGGACACTGTTCCGTTTTATGTTCGGTTTGGGGAAAACGGATTTGAATTGCTCATCGACATTATAGAAGATATTCAATCCGGCATGGATATTCTTAGAAAGGGGATAAGAGAAAAGCATATTCCAGTCGATACCGTTCAATATAAAGTCACCGGTACTGCTGTCCGCAAAATAAAACGGGATATGCAGATGATTTTCTGCATTATGCAACCATTTTTTATCTTTCCGCTGTTCATAGCGGTAGGCAAAACGGCCCGCAAATATGACTCCGCTTTTCATCTCCCGGAAAGCGCTGACGGCAATATTCTGATAGGATTTGCCCGAGGGTGTAAAGGGTAAGCGGTAATCTCCGGCATTGTTGTCATAACGGTACGTAAAGGCATAGGAGTAGGGCATTACTTCATTATTCAGATATGCCGGATTCCGGTTGGGAAGAAAGGAAAGGAAATCCGCTTCGATATCCAGGAAAAGCTTTTCATTAACGGTCCATTGCGATAAAGCAAAACTAATGAGAAAGAAAGGAAGGATAAATTTTTTCATTCAGACACCTCCGTATTGCAGAATCCCGGAGTGGGGGTGCTGAGTATATGGAAATCCAGCGTACTGTTGTTCGTGTCCATGAAAATAATACGGCCGTTTTCCAGACTTTCCACTTTCCGTTCGACGGACTGGCTTGAATAAGAGGGTACGCCGCCGGTGAGTCCGCCGTCGATGCCCGGGTCCAGTCGTTTGCGATCGGTTTCCGAAGGATCATCGCGGTAATCCACACCGTCGATCACGCCGGATTTCGGGAGAAGAAGACACTCGTGTTCATCATAACCGTATTTATAAGGATTGTCAACCTGCAGAATAACCAGCGCATCCGAGAAAACGGAATAAAGAAAATCTATACCGTATTTATGATGGACCTGTATCATATTTGTCACGTCAGGGTTGTTAACATCCCCTTTGTCCGGAAGATAATACTCAAAATCGGCATTCAGCAGATTCACACTCCCGATAGGCGGCTGGGAATGGTCGATAGCATCCTGTGCGATCACAATAAATTCACCGGGTCCGATCGGATAGTCATCGCCGTCGCCGGGAAACATATACGCATGTATTGCGTGAAGCAGGCTGTCATCATAATATCCGTATTCCGCATCCGCGATGATAAGACTGTCAAGATAAAGGGTAGCGTTACTGTTGTTGTATATTTCCAGAAACTGATCATGAAAGTACTGCGGAACAGGATCGGGAACGGCACCGCAATAATAGATCTCCGAAATAAGCAGGGCACTGCTGCGTGATGTCCGGACATTCACCTTCAGGCGAAGCGTATCATCTTCTTCAATATACAGGCTGGTATCCTGCAGTTGTCCGTTGATATTCGTTATTCCCGAAAGATCTACGCGTTTCCCGGTAGCCATGATATTATAACTGTCCGGTATCAGTCCGTTAAATACAGCCACACCCCGGGAATTTGTTACGCTTTCATAACGGTCCCCATAAGAAACGGACTGCATAACGACATCCGCACCGGTCACGAGACTGTCAGCATCATGCAGACTTGTATCGATAACAGCGATTTCTGCGGGAAAGCGCATCGAGGCGGGGGCGTTTATTTCCATACTGCAGTTGGTGACAAAGATCACGGCAATGAGAACTCCCAATACAGTTCCCCGGAATGGTAACGATCCGTTTAAAAAATTTCCGTGTGCGTTTTTTTTCATTTAAAAATACTTCCTCCGTTCAAATATTCCGCCATCGGCGGTTAAAATCTATGATATTATTTTCCCTTGCCTGCAAAAAGCTGATCGATCTTTGAACTGACCTCTATACCGAAGTAGAGTTCGGGATTTTCCCGGGTATAGGATTCGGAAGGAGTGCGCTTGCGGCGGTAAAGCGGGCGGGAATTTAAAAAATTGTTAACATAGAACGAAAATTCCGAAGCTTTTCCGAGTGATTTGCTTACCCGTAGATTGAAAAGCCATAAATTCCGGCGGTTTTCCTCAAGATACCAGTAATCATCATAAGTGCGTTTATAGGTTGAGCTGGTGATCGCCTCCCGTTCCGCTTCAGTAAAAAAGATCTCTTCGCCGTAAACATTCAAATAACCGATGGCAAGTGAATCATCCAGTCCGTTATAATGATTTTTATCAAAGGCGACCTGCTGGGCGGAAAGTGTCACCCATGCGCCGAGTTCCCTGATCCTGAAATCAATATTGTAATTAATGTAGCATTTTTCCCGCTCCATGGTAAGTTGTTCGAAAAAGGGATTTACATCCTGACCGAGTGCGGGATCAAGGATATAACCGCGGTAGCTGTAGCGGTTTTTATTCCAGCTGTGCGAATAGCTGTACGCCGCCTGGAGGCGGAAGCGGAGATTCAGCGGTGTAAAGGGTTTTGTCCGCACCGAAAATTCCAGGCCTTTGCTTTCCATCGTAAGCGAGTTTTCATATACGGAATAGGTTGTGGAAATGGAATCTTTTATCGGGGGGTCGGTTTCCGAAACGATATAATCATATTTATATACAAATACCGGGATCCTTTTGCTTGCCGAAAATCCCCCGTAGGTGGTGTTGGTATACGCCGTAAGGCTCAATCCCGTATTCCCGATCTTCTGATCAAGGCTTGCTTCCCATTTAACCTGTCGTGAAGCCTTCAGATCCGGATTTTCCTTTGAATAAATGTAGGTTGATACAATGACCAGGGAGTCCACAACATTATTAATGTCATCCACATCAAGGTAAACGGGATTGGGATGCAGCATCGCCATGGATGGAGCCTTTGAGGTTTCCCCGTAACCGAAACGGATCTGTGTTGTTTCTGTCGGATACAGAACGGTGTTAATACGGGGGCTGAAAAACACGCCGTAATCGTTTGCAAGCATACGGTCCTCGCCGTATGCCTCAAGCCGCGCACCCAGTTTCAGCTGGAAAGGAATACCAAGTTTTCCCCTGATAATGTCTTCGATATAAAGGCTGCTGGTAGCAAGTCCTGGGACTTCGTTATAAGAGCGGGGACGGGAGCGTTTACTTCCGCTGACAGAGGGCGGCTTCAGCGGATCGAATACCCGGCCGTCACCGAGATTGAACTCATTGCGGAATGTTCCGCCGGCCAGGAAACGGTGCTGCGTGTTCAGCAGTTCAAAATTATTTGCGTAATTGAGATCGTAATAAAAATTATAAGCTTCACCCTTAACATATAATTCCGAGATATAGTTCTGTACGTAAATACCGGTATCCACAGCTTCGCTCATTTGATCCGTCACATAGGTATTGTCCGTGGAAATGAGACGTTTTGTATAGGAGTTTTGCTTTGTATAGTTCAGCGATATATCCAGTTCCAGTTTTTGCGTCGAAGACAGCAGATAATGACTCTGGTGGGCAAAACGCAGGGTATAATCACGGTTGTATTTTTCCGTGAGATTCAGATCGTCCTCGCGGAGTTCTCTTTCATCAAAGGCGCGGGTGTAATACAGGCGGTTTTTCATGGTATAGATATTCTCCAGCAATCTACTGGTAAAGGCGAGCTGTCCCGCGATCCGCGAAAAATTTTCTTCGGGAATACGCCGGTCGCGGATACTGTAGGCATAATTTACATTATAATCCAGATGATGAGCGTCAGAGAGCTTCACCCCTCCGCCAATATTCGCCTCCTGATTATAAAAATTATATTTGAATTTTATTCTGTGGTTTGTAAGTCCCGATTTTGTGCTGACATTAATTATCCCGGAAGTAAGATCCCCGTATTTTGAAGAAGGTATACCGCGGATGACCTCCACATTCTCAATATTGTCGGCAGGTATCTGGCGCATATCAAGTCCGGAATTCTCCGTAGTAAGCACATCTCCGCTTGAGGTGGTGGTCCGGGTATCCATCTGCATATTCGCGTTATTGGAAAGCGGGATATTGTCAATGCGTATCTGTGCACCGAAGTAAGCATTGTCTTCGTCATCGCTGTCAACCGGTGAGGAGCGGATACCCGCTTGTTTCTTTTCCGCCATACCGGGATTCTCAAAACGGATACCCGGAGACAACTGCATGACATCGCTGAGATTTGAAGCCTGGATATGTTCGATCTCTCCGCTTGAGATGCGGGTTTTCGTTTCAGCATCGCCCGGCAGCAATTCCCGTTCCGCCTGTACGATAATACCGCCGATCTCGAAATACTCCAGTTTCATGGTGTACTTTTTTTCCACGACCTGTCCCGGCTTCAGAATAATCCGTTCTTCAATGGGTTCATAACCCATATAAGAAATTTTTACCGTATAAGTATCCGGAGGTGTTTTAATAAAAAAATAACCGTCAGTACCGGTGGCGGTTCCCTGTTGAGTTTCTTTGAAAATAATATTGGTTCCCGCCAGCGGCTGTTGATTTTCATCAAGGACATATCCCTTGAAAATCCCGTCGGTATCGGCGGCAACAAGAATAAAACAAACGCTCCATATCGAAAACCACTTTTTTAACATCTTATATTCACCCGCTGTTTATAAATATAAAATACAGTAAAATATTATTAAATCAAAGAATTGAGAACAATTTAGTAATCAATAATAACAAAACAGGCAAAACCGGTGACAAATAATTTACAATCGGCAGCATACGGGTAATTATTACTATGACTGATCAGCGACAAAAATTACCATGTAAAAAAAACTCCCGGCTGACCGGGAGTTTTTGCTGATTACCGTTCCGGTTATTTTTATTCTTCGTGCCTGATTAGAAGCACAGCGATCAGTCCATACACACCTGTCAGCAGTACGATGACATAATCAAACCATGGCCGCCTGCGTGAAAAAAGTACAAGTGCGAGCAGGGAAAGTCCAATACCCAGAAGATTCCGCGGCCAGAAGTATTCCGCCTGGAGCCTGATATATTTTTCGGGGGTATAGGTTGAAAGTTCAAAAGGAAAGATAAACTGCTTAATGATACTTGCCGTGCGTTTATCATACGGCGTCCACGTTTCAACATGTTCGTCGATGTATTCGAAGTCGTTGCTGATAACGATCATTTTTGTGAAACCGTCACCGCTGATCCGAACATGCCGGTTAACGGGATAGGTGTAGAAACGGAAGGTCATTTCGTCGGCGTCATATGTGTAGTTTTCATTTTTCCCGCTTGTAGGCACCTGCCGGAGTTTGTATTGATCGTACAGGATCAGATATACCTCATTATCGTGTGTAAGGATCCAGCCGTAGAATTCCTTGCGGAGATTTTCATTGACAAAGATCTGGCGGATATCAAGTTCCGGATCGATCCCGGTCTTAATGCACTGCGGTTCTCCTTTGATCATTTTCAGCTGAAAGACTTCACCGTTCGCATCGGTGATAAAATAACCTTCATCAAAAGGCTTGCGGTTTGTGGGATTTCCGGCGACAATATCCGCGGGGAATTTAAAACCGGCATCCAGCATTGCCTGTTGAAACCGGTCGGATTTTTCTTCGATCACGGAATTTGTGACCGGATCGATAAATTCGATCTTATTGTCGAGACGGAACACATCATCCGGGATCCTGAGCTGTGCGTACTCCGACTCCGCTTCAAAGAGAATATAGATGGGAACGCTGGGAGGATCGATGTCTTTTGTCTGAATGCGGAAAAACTGGGAATTTTTCCGGATGCTTTTGGAGGAAAGTTCAAACCCCTCAATTTCCTCCGGAAGCTGCTGCCATTTTTCCAGCGTGGCATAATAGGAGAAGGGGAGGAGCTGAAAATACTCCCGCTCAGAGTACGTGTTTCCGGCAATGTCCCCGTAATCGATCTGTCCCATTCCGTGATAGTTGTGATAGACAAACTCATTGATGACCACACTGTAATCGATACGCGGCGTGTCGATTTTCTTATCGAAGAGCACCGAGAAAAAGTCCGGAAGGTACAGGGCCGAAACGACGACAATGAGCAGGACGATAACATAACGTGATAACTTATTTAACATAACAAACACCTGATTCTTTAAGTTGTTATTTAATTCCGCGCCGGAAACGGTGTCCGGAGTACAGGACCGTAAGCGGCATCACCGCAACGATAAGGATGAAAGCCCAGAGGGTCTGGTACTGGTCATAGGTGGATGCTCGGAAATACAGATCGACCAGACCGTAGGTGATGATTCCGTAGATAATACGGTAGGTCCATGACGGCTCAAGAATAATAAAGGACGTCAGAAAATAGACCGCACTGCCTCCGAGGAACCACGGAAGCGTGGACATCAGTGCTTTCTGGACCACTTCAGCCGGATAATTGATCGATACCACGAGCCACAGGCCGAGAAAAAGAAAAATGATCTCTGCCAGCAGGAACATAAATCCTATCCCCGCTGAAGAGAGTAAGAGTTTTTTCTCAGAGATGGGCAGATGATAGGAAAGCCGCATCCGGTTTCCCGCCATTTCGGGAACAAACTGTAAAAGTGCAAATGCAAGACCGGTGATCAGAGGAAGAACCTTTACAAATACAATGTTCTTGAGTAAAAGGCTTTTACCGATCACATACATCCAGTTGCTGAACGCACCCTGAAATTCAATGTAATAATTGATCATCCCTATGCTGTAGGCCAGTGTCAGCACCGTGAGTCCGGCAATAACCAGCACGCCCCAGCGTAGTTTGATCCATTCTTTGTAGAGTATTGCTTTTAACATGCTTACCACCTCATCAATATTTTCCGGTCAAACCGATAAATGCTTCTTCAAGGGTCATGGGTATTTCCGTGATATTTTCCGCACTGACCCCTTGCTTTTTGAGATACGCAACGACCTCTTTTAACGGTTTGAAGGAATAAATGGTTATTTTGTCATTGACATATTCAACGTTGCTGATATGATCATCGTCGGATTTCACAACACCGATGGCGCGCGGATCACGGAACTCGAAACGATGGAAATTTTCTTTCAGTGTTTCAAGAGGCATTTTCAAGAGCAGTTTCTGATATCCCATGATAATGGTATCATCCACGACCTTTTCGACATCCTGAATAATATGCGAGGTGAGAAAGACAGTCTTATTCTTTTCATGGACATATTCCTGGAGATAGTCAATGAAAAGAGCCCGGTAACCCGGATCAAGTCCCATTGAATAATCGTCGAGGATAAGCAACTCCGGATCCTGTGCGAATATCAGGCCGAGCACGACCTGGGAGCGCTGTCCGCAGGACATATTCCGGATCTTGTGATTGTCCGAAAGCCCCAGCTTGCCGATAAGGTCCCAGTAATAATCCGCTTTCCAATTGGGAAAAAAGCGCGAATAGAAATGCTCCACCTGCTTGATCGTCATAAAATCATAAGCAAGGTGTCCCTCATGCAGGAGTCCGATCTTCTGACGGGTTTTCGGCGAGAGATTATGTGATTCTTCACCGAACACCAGGCAGTTTCCGCTTGTAGGCCGCAGGAATCCCATCAGAATGTTGATTGTAGTTGTTTTTCCCGTTCCGTTTTTTCCCAGAATACCAAATATACGGCCCCGTTCCACCTGCAGATTCAGGTTGTTCAGAACAAGATTGTTCCCGTAGTAATGGGTCAGGTTTTTACATTCAATAACGTGTTCCATACATACATTTCCCGTTTTTTTATTTAAAAATAACGGCGGAAATATAAGGCATTTTAAACGTCAATACATAGAAAAATATTGGAAACCACGCAAAAAAATTAATATATTAACAAATTATATGATTTTTCTAAGGTAATTATGCGAAAAATTAAACAGAATATCATTTTATCAGCTCTGGTGATCGTATTTGTATCCGGCCACATGCACGCGGCAACGGTGCGGGGACATGTTCGTTGTTACAACAGGAATATGCCCGTTTTTCAGGCGCTGGTAGTTATGGAACCGCAGAAAGGAACCGATTTTAAGGCGCAGACAATGACAGATAAAAACGGTTTTTTTGAATTCCGCGATGTGCAGCAGGGAACCTATAAGATCGCTGCGATGAAAGAGACCTTTTACAGCAACAGCCTGTTTGATTTTTTTGTCAGTGCCGGGGAGCTGTATGACGTAAATATCCGCCTGATCAAAAATGTTGAGGGTCAGGACGACATGTCATATTGTTTCATGATCGGCGGTATTGAAGTGAGAGCACAGAACAGGGATATCGTTCCGGAGGAAATGACCACGACGCGCAAGATCGGCTCCGGGGAGATCGATCACCTGCAGGCTTCCAATCTGGGGGATATCCTTACCCTGGTGCCGGGCGTGGAAAAGTCCGGACAGATGGGACTTGCACAACAACAGAATATCGGATTGCGGAAAGTCACGCGCAGTGACAGCCGTCCATACGGTTTTGATTCCTTCGGCACCAGCGTGATCGTTGATGGCAATGAGATCTCCGGTGACGCACAGGCATCGGGGTATGTCAGCGGTTCCGGCAACCAGAGCGGGACCGATCTGCGTATCATTCCCGCTGACAATATTGCCACGGTTGAAGTGATCACCGGTATTCCCTCCGTGGAATACGGGAATTTCACGGACGGGATCGTCAAGGTTGAGACAAAAAAGGGACAGATCAACCGTCGTTTTAAAGCAAAGATCAATCCGGATACAAAAGGGTTCAGTTATACGGGCGGCCAAAAATTCACGGAAACCGTTCTTGATTACCATCTTAATTACAGCTATAGTGAACGTGATCTCCGTAAGACCGGAGATGAATATCAGCGGCTTTACGGAAGCGCGAACCTTTCACGCTCTTATTTAGACGATAAACTCGATTTTCGCTTTAGTGCAAATTATACCCGTATCTTTGATGATAAGGAACCAAACGATGAATACCGTATGCAGAATACGAACCGCGGGTACAGGACCGCCGGGAAAATAGATCTCAAATACCGGCCGGAGTCAAAAAATAATGTCGAATACAGTATTCTGACGGGACTTGATCTGGACAAGAAAGATATTGTGAAGCAACGCATGGTCGTGGATCAGCTGTTCCTGCCGCCGGACCATGACGTGAGCGTCATTGATACCAGTTATTGTTCCATTGTCCCTCTGCTGGATACGGTCTTTGTCGCCGGTACGGACTCTATTTTGCGTATCGACAGTATGCTGATGGTGTATCCCTACAATGCTACCGCCACGCAGCGCGGAAAGGAATGGGACGTATCCTTTAAATTTAAACGCAAATCACGTTTCAACTGGGGTAACACCAGGAATAATATCCTTTTCGGACTTGAAGCGGATTATGAAAAGAATACCGGTGAAGGCATGGTCCTCGATTCGGTTTTTAACTATTACGGACGTTCCTCTACGAAACGTTCATATACTTTTGATGAATACCCTCCGAACCTGAAAATAACACTTTATGCCGAAGATAAGATATCTTTTGACCTCTTTGACCGGAAAATGGAGGTGTTGCTGGGACTGCGGTATGATCTTTTTAATCCCGAACGCCTGCAAATCGGTTTCACGGACGGATTTTCACTCTTTGATGCAAAACAGGGCGATTTCCTGAGTCCGCGTTTTAATTTCCGCTACCGCCTGAACGATGATCTTACGATCCGTGCCGGTGCGGGACAAAGCGTTAAATCGGTTTCTCTGACGCAGATCTACCGTGTCCCGAAACATGTCGCCTATTATGATACCCTGCAGGAACGCAGCACGGAAAAAATATTTTACCAGGTTAATGAAAATTTACAATCTTATCTCTCGCAAAAAGCCGAAGCTTCTCTTGACTGGAGAGCCGGGGAAAATATCGGGTTTTCCCTTACCGGCTATTATGCGAAAACGCAGGATCGTCCGCGTCAGGTCACGTATCCCGAAGGCTATGAACAAAATCAGGATACCGTCAATATGGATTTTTCGTACGCGATCTACGAGAATGCCGCCTGGGAAGATAATTACGGTGCTGAATTTACGGTGCGTACAACTCGGATGAACGGATTAAAATATGCGTTCAATGCCACCTACCGTTTCAGCAAGGACGGTTCGAATCATGAAGTGTATGACCCGGACTACCGTGCAACCTCTTCGAACTGGGAATTATGGTATCCTTACTACGTTACCCGGGAGAGCAAGCTGGTGCTGGACGGACAGGTCAGTTATCTGAATCAGCGTTTCGGAGTATGGGTGACCATGGATATCCAGTATACGCCGTTCTATAAGCGGCAGAAGATCTTTGATAGCAATTTCGTTACGGAGGTCAACGATTATGGCGATCCCTATGTGTTCTATCAGGGAATGAGTTACTGGTATGATGCGGAAATGTTCAATTATACCGGCCAGTGGCTGATCAATCTGCGTATTTCCAAATCTCTTACTCAAAATGCAGAGGTATCGTTATATATTAATAATTTTTTCGATTACCGTGCTACATTTCTCAACCCCTATACCGGTTTTGAATACGATCTGAACACACCGATCTATTATGGACTGGAAATGAGCGTTCAATTATAGAAGGGAATATGAAAACGAGAATTTTACGTTTGTGTCTGTTGTTCTTTGTGCTCTTTGCGGCTGCTTCCTGTTTTCTTTTTGAAAGTAAGCCGGAAACGGTTGACGGTAATCTTTCTATCCGGTTACGATTTACCTTGCCGTCCGATATCGACTCAACGGTGACCGAACCGGTTGCGGGACTCCGGGTGAAGATAGTCACCAGTGATTATAATATTCCTGAAATGTACGGCATCACGGATAGTGCGGGATTTGTCCTTTTTGAACAGCTTCCGTATGCATACTACAGTATAGAGGCACATTCCGTTCTGCAGGTGAGTGAATTCGAGGAGGTTGAAGTGGTGGGAACCAAAAACCTTAATCTCACAGCGAATTCCCTGGGCACCGATACGGTTTATACGGATACGCTTTTGATGGAACAGTCTAAACTGGGTCTGAAGATCAATGAGATCTACACATCGGGCCCTCCGAACAACATGTTCTATTTTTATGATCAGTTCTTTGAATTGTATAACGGCCTTTCGGAAACCGTCTATCTTGACGGGATGATCTTTCTGCGCCTGGGCACAACACCGCTTTTTTCGGACACCTTGTCGGTGACCTATATTTACCAGTTCCCCGGAACGCCCCTGACCGGCAGGCAGTATCCCGTGGAACCCGGCGAATTCGTCGTACTTGCCGGAAACGCCTTTGATCATAATCAGATCGGGCCGATTTCAGGAAAAACGGTGGACCTCTCCGATGCCGACTGGGAATTCGTCAATATGATCGAATCCGGGGGCTACGACAATCCGAATGTGCCTAATATCACCACAAACAACGGCCGGGTCTCCCAGAAAAGCAAGGTCGACTTTATGGTCGGTGTGACCGGGGACGGACTGGCACTCTGTGACGGTACGGATTATGACCAGACAGACGGTATAGATGTAAATACCGTTATAGATGCCGTTGAATACAGCTCAAGCTCGACACATACAAAAGAGGTGCCATATGTGCTGGACCAAAGTTTCGGGGGTATCGGACAGAATAAATACGCCGGGCAGTCGCTGGAGCGCATCCGCCCCGGCTTCGACACCAATAATTCCAGGATAGATTTTGTGGTCATTAACGCACCGACACCGGGATATCATCATGCAGAATAGAGTTTTATATTATATAACAATAGTTTGTCTTGCGGGGATATCTTTTGCATTTGCTTTTGAAAACGCATTGTTCTGGCAGCCGTCGTTCCGGGAAGATATCTCACAGCCGCTTAATGCATATTATTTGACAGGAAATCCCGCAGCTTATCTGTATGAAGGAAATTTTCAGGAAATCCGTATCGGAGGCCGTTTTGATAAAATGGATTACCGGCGCCGGTATGACCCGGTTTCGGAACAGAATCTTCATGCTGAATTTTTTACGGTCCGTGATATTGACAATAAATCATTTTTTTCCACGGGTATATCCTATGATGATTATCGTAAGCGCGATCTTTTCGCCTCAATGGAAAAAGATTTTTATGATGATTATTTCAGTATGATCGATTCTACACAGGGAGATGTATCTTATTATGGCCCGCGGCTGCAAATATTGTATAATGTTAAGCTCTCCGAAAATGTGTTTTTTGGCCTTGAGGGTAATTACGGTGTGGAACGCAGCCTGAAAGACACATTCCCGCAGACGATCACCATTATGCGGAACAGCGGATACCGTGCAGGGTTGGATTTCCGGAAAAATGCGTTCAATATGGGGGTGTTCGCCCGTTATTATGATGACCAGATCTCTTATGAAGCAGTAAAAAGCTATACAAATGTTAAATCCCACACGTATATTGGATATAATATCTTTTATAATGAGTTACCCGGCTCTAAAACCGAGAAAATCCGTACACGTAACGGACTGGAATACGGCGCGAATCTTGGTTTTGGAAAGAAGACGGGTTTTTACGGAGATTTTGCGGTTTCCGGCCTTCACCGTATATCACGTTCGGAACTTATCCGGGCATCCCACACGTATGACAGAGGGCTCTGGCTGCGGCAGGGACTGCATGTTCGGGGGAATCTGAATTATTATTCCGGAGAGGTTGCTGCATTCCGTTTTTACGGCGAGCTTCTTCAATATGAGGACTGGGCGGAGTCATTAATATCCGGCGCACTGGTAATCGAAAATAATGAAAGGATGGCTCGTTGGGGCGGGATGTTCATCTATAAGCCTTCGCTTGTACAGGAAGCCTATCTGGGAGCGGAAAGCGGAACGGTGCATTATGATTATATTGAATATGTCTTTCCCTTTGAGAGTTCACGTTCGGGAAATGAATGGAAATTATACACGGGAAGCCGTTTGTATGTCGGACCCAAAACACACTTTCACGTTGATCTTGCATACGCCAAAATGATTCCCCGCTTTTACTGGGATACTGAAAGCTTCCGTGATACAAATATAATAATAGGTCTTGAACAATTGTTTTCTTTCGGTTATATTACCATTGGTTTTGAATATATTAACAGAAAACCCGAAAATGATGTCGAAACAATAAGTAAATACTTGTTCGGCCTTTCGTATCTGAGAAAATAAACGCGTATAATTAAACAAAAAAGGAGAAAATTATGAAGAAACTGTTAGTGATCTTTGCCTGCGTACTGCTGGCAACGGCTGCATTCGGTCAATGGGATGTAATAAAAGGTCCTGTTGATTATCCTTCATATACTGACGCCGTGGCGCTGAACGCCACTACGGTTCTGACGATTGACGATAATATTGTCAGAAAGACAACTAATTTCGGTCAGGACTGGACCGAGATCCTGTTGCCCGACGGTGTTGATGTAAACGGGATCGATGCGGCAAGTGAAACGGTTGCATATATTTGTGCCGATGACGGATTGGTTTTTAAGACCGAAAATGCCGGTGACTCCTGGACACAGGTCGGTGACACGGTGAATTTCGTCTGGGATCTTGAATCTATTGATGCCTATAATGAATACACGGTTTTTATCGGTGCCGATGACGGATATTTCATGAAAACCGTAAACAGCGGGACTTCCTGGGATACGGTCTATGTTGCCGATGAGGACATAGATTGCGGCGTTGTATTTACCAGTTTGACGAACGGTGTGATCGCACCGGACGGTAATGTCGGCAAGGTCTGGCATACGGACGACGGCGGCGACACCTGGACCGATGTGGAACTTTCATGGCCTGCCGGCCTGATCTCAAAGCGCCTGTATGATATATCTGCGGCCACGGGAACCAATACGGTCGTCCTGACCGGTTACCATAATGTGATCTGGCTGTCAACGGATGGCGGAGCAACGTTTAGTGTTACCGGAGATTATTCCTACGGTTACACACGCAACACCGGGATACAGGCATTCAATGCAGACAGTATTCTTGCTTTTACCAGTAACAGCCAGATACTGACCACTATTGACGGCGGCACCAGATGGGATACACTTTCACCCGGTACCGGTCAGTCTTATCAAGCACATGCCTATACATCACTGGATAACGGTTTACTGTTTGCAAGATATGGTCAGGAATATTCCACAACTGACGGCGCAGCTTATGTACCGCTTAACGACTGGCCGGCCCTCAGTTTCTGGGGACTTGCTTTTCCGTCCGATGATAAGGTCATGCTCGGCGCCTGGGGCGGCGGGGAATTATCCCTGAGCACCGACGACGGAGCAAGCTTTTCCTATCCGGATAATTATGCCAGCGAAACCTGTCAAAATATTTATCAATTACATTTTCTTGATGAAAATACCGGTTTGCTTGGCGGCGGATCAGGGATGCTGAAGAAGACCACCGACGGCGGCGCCACCTGGGTCGATATCGACAATCCCATGGTACAGCAGACCAATAAGCATATCAACATGATGCATGTCGCTTCCGACGGTACGATCTATGCCGGCGGTTCCAGCGGTATTATCATGAGAAGCACCGATGACGGCGACACCTGGGAAGAAGTTGACAATGAAGCCTCAAATACCGTTTACAGTATGACGGTTTTAAGCAACGGTCTTGGTTTTGCCTGTATGAACAGAAGCACCTTTGCTATAAGCAAAACAACGGCTTTAGACAGCTTTAAAGTTGTGGATCCCGATTTCGGTTATGCAATATTCCGTTCTGTAAAAGAACGAAACGGTGTTGTGATCGTAGGCGGCAGTGATGCTGTTTTCCGTACAACCGTGGATGACCTTGATACGCTTTATGAGGTTTTTACGGAACCGGACGGCAGTGACTTTTATGCTGTTGAGTTTGTGAATGACACTACAATCTATGCTGTTGGCTCAAAGGGCATTGTTTATCGTTCTCTGGATACCGGAGATACATGGGAAAAGATGTCAACCGCTGCAGAAGACTATGAGTCAACACTCTCAGCTCTCGCCTATAACGGCGATAAGCTTTATGCAGTAGGGCAAAACGGTATTGTAATGAGTTATGATATTGACGAAGGCGAAGTTGCCGTTGATGCCGTCCCGGATGAATTTGCGTTATCCCAGAATTATCCGAATCCCTTCAATCCGGAAACGACGGTTAAATTCGCAATTCCCAATGATGAAATGGTTTCACTGAATGTCTATAATATTACCGGCCGGAAAGTTGCGGAACTGATCAAGGGCCAAATGAAAGCCGGATATTATAATGTTAATTTTGATGCAGGAATGCTGCCAAGCGGCATATATATTTACCGGCTCAAAGCCGGCGACAATACTGCCGTCAGAAAAATGACATTGATGAAATAATTCATTCCGCGAAAAAAAAGGGCTGGAAATCAGCCCTTTTTTATTTTCATCTGATTATATTTATATTATATTAGGCGGGAAATAAAAGGATTAAACATGAAGAAGAAATGGTTTCACAACAAGACCAGAATGATCATTCAATTAGCTGTTCTGGCACTTATTATCGGTGTGCTCATCGTAGGCGCGTTCAACGCGAATTATAATCCTGATATGGAAAAATACTGCCCTTTCGGCGGTATTATGTCATTCGGATCAAAACTGAATCTGGGTACAATGTCCTGCTCAATCAGCGAATCACAGGTCTTTTTCGGGCTTGGTGTTCTTTTGATGATCATTATCGTAGGAAAACTTTTCTGCGGCTGGCTGTGTCCGGTGGGTACGGTAAGCGAATGGTTCAATAAAATAGGTGAACGCCTGGGCGTTTCCCGCACATTAAAAGGAGTTCTTGACCGCATTCTGCGGGTGGGAAAATATGCGGTGCTCTTTTTTGCCGCCTATTTCACTATGCACAGCTCGGAACTGTGGTGCAAAAAATTCTGTCCGTACTACGGTCCTGTCAGCGGTTTTGATGTTGATACCGTTTTGCTGTTTTCACTTCTCGCGGTCGCGTCTGTCGTTATTGCATCTGTTTTCTTTAAAAAATTCTTTTGTAAATACCTTTGTCCGCTCGGGGCCTTAAGCAACATGTTCGCCAACATCCTGGTCACCGCACCCATTATCATTGTGTATGCGGTATTGCTTCTGCTTGGTGTGAAAATAGGACTTATATGGCTGCTGCTGGCTCTGGTAATTGCTACGGCACTGACCGAATCCCTGCGTTTTAAATTTTATTCCGTTTCACCGTTCCTTGTCCGGCGTTATAACGATAATTGTACCGACTGTAAGTTATGTGATTCGCATTGTCCTGAAGGCATAGAGGTTTCGGAATATGATAAAGTAACGCATCCCGACTGTACCCTCTGCCTTGATTGTGTAAAATCCTGCCGTGTGAAAGATACACTGAAAATCAAAGGTGGCAACTGGGTCCCGCCGGTCGTATTGGTGATCGTTTTCGCGCTGGCCCTTCTGCTGGCCAAACAGTTTCCGATGGCGACCCTCTCTGACCGCTGGGGAAATTATGAACAGGCGGATTCACTCAACACCGTTGAGAAGGTCGTTTTTGAAGATCTGGGCACCATAAAGTGTTACGGAAGCTGTATATCCATGAAAAACAAAGTTTCCCGTATCCCGGGTATTGTTGGTATGGACGCCTGGGCCTCCAAACAAAAAGTCATACTGTTCTATGATTCAACAAAGACAAATGCGACCGAGGTAAAGCGTGCCGTATTCACACCCTCACTTTATAATATCCGTAAAGGTGTTCCGGAAGAGGAAGCACCCGATTTTCTTGTAGGATATTATGTGGGCGTATGGGAACTCTGGGACGGTGTCGACAATGCGCATATTTACCGTATGCTGAGTGAAAATCCCCATATGTACGGGTTTTCAACGGAATTCGGTGAACCGGTATATATTACCGTTTACATGGATCCCGATAATGCATCTCCGGAAGATATTAAAATGCTTATTGAAAGAGATAAATATACTTACGTTCAGGAAGGTCAAAAGATCACGCAGCCGGTAGAGTTCGAACTGGAAGGCGAAGGCGAATATGTGGATACACTCAGTTTTCTGGAATACCGGAAACTCTTTTTTCCGTCTTATGACCGTTCCTTCAATAACTACCGAAATTTTACACCTGAAGATATGAAGATCTTTGAGATCAACTTTCCGGACGGAGAAAACCCGTCAGCACAGCGCTGGATGGGACACCTGACCTCTCATGTCTCATTTGAACCCGGTGCAGTTCGTCTGCGTACGGAATTTATCGATGATCCGGTCCTGCAGATCTATTTTGTTTCTGACAGTACAAATGCCGGAAATATTATGAAGCATTTGCAGAAAGACGTTCTGACCTGTCTGCTGCGAGACGGATCGACCAAGGATTTTGATAATATCTTTGAGTTTAAGGGCGATTACCGTGTTAAATCCGCAAAATAACACAGCGTGATAAATATGCACACGAGCCGCCGCATGGCGGCTTTTGTGTTAATGGACAAATTTAATTTGTGCGTAAATGGGGGTAATGGTAATTTTGTGAGGCGAAAAACATTATAATTAAATGTTAAAAAAATACTGTCCTTACTTTCTGCTTTCAATTTCCAGAGCCCAATGACCCGGTGCCCGCATCGCCGCACTCCGTACTTCAATAAAACTAAAATTATTTGCATTCGCTAATTTATTTGCTATATTTTCAGGCTATTGTGGAGATTCATATGCTTGAACAGTTACGGAACAACTTACAGACGGTCTTTAAAAACTTACGGGGTCAGGGCAAGATCACGGAACAAAACATATCCGATGCCCTGCGTGATGTACGTCGCACATTATTAGAAGCCGATGTGAACTATACCGTAGCGAAGTCATTTATCGCCCGCGTGAAGGAAAGATCACTGGGTGAAAAAGTACTGACAAGCATTACTCCCGGCCAGCAGGTGGTAAAGATCATTCATGATGAATTGATCAAACTGCTGGGAGAAGAGCATGTTCCTTTACAGCTTGAGGGACTTCCGCCGGCAATGATCATGGCGGTGGGACTGCAGGGCTCCGGGAAAACGACCTTTGCAGCAAAACTGGCAAAACAGTTGAAAGCAGACGGAAAACGTCCGATGTTGGTTGCTGCGGATATTTACCGGCCGGCGGCAATTGACCAGCTGGAGGTTCTCGGTGAACAAATCGGTGTGCCGGTGTACCGGGAAGACAGTAAGAATGCAGTCAAAATATGCAAACATGCTCTCAGAGAAGCCCGGAGATCGGAAGAGAACGTACTGATCTTTGACACGGCGGGTCGCTTACATGTTGATGATCTGATGATGGATGAGGTCAGCAGCATTTTCCGCGAACTGAAGCCGCGTGAGATCCTTTTTGTTGCGGACGGCATGATCGGACAGGATGCCGTCAACGCCGCGAAGGCTTTTAATGAACGACTTGATATCAGCGGTGTGGTTCTGACCAAGCTGGATGGCGATACCCGGGGAGGTGCGGCGTTATCAATACGAAGTGTTACCGGAAAGCCGATCAAATTCATCTCAACCGGCGAAACCCTGGATGATCTGGAATTATTCTACCCTGAACGCTTTGCAAATCGTATATTAGGGAAAGGTGATGTGGTTTCACTTGTTGAGAAGGCTCAGGATGTCTTTGATGAACAGGAAGCCGAAAAACTGCAGAAAAAACTAAAAAAGAATAAATTTGATTTGCAGGATTTTCAAAAACAGCTTGAAATGCTTCAGAAGATGGGACCGCTGTCATCGCTTGTTGAAATGATGCCCGGTGCACAGCAGCTGAAGAATGCCCAGATCGATGAAAAACAATTTGTGCATACGCGGGCGATCCTGAATTCTATGACCCGTGAAGAAAAAGCACGGCCTGCGATCATGAATGGCAGTCGCCGAAAACGCATAGCATATGGGTCCGGAACACAGGTTTCCGATGTCAACCGGCTTTTGAACCAGTTTGAACAAATGAAAAAAATGATGAAGAAAGTTAATAAAATGAAACTTCCAAAACAGGCATTGCATAAAATGAACAACATGCCGTGGAATTAAAGGAGAACAACAGTGTCAGTACGGATTCGCTTATCAAGAATGGGAAGGAAAAACCGGCCGTTTTACCGTGTGGTCGTGGCGGACTCGCGCAGCCGGCGTGACGGACGCTTTATTGAACAAATAGGTACTTACGATCCCCTAAAGAAGAATGAAAATCTGGATGTAAAAGAAGACCGGGTATTTCATTGGCTGCGTTCCGGGGCAAACCCGTCCGAAACGATGAAACGTTTATTTTCGAAAAAAGGCATTATGCTGAAATGGCATCTGGAGAACAGCAACCTTTCCGAGGACAAGAAAAAACAGGAACTTCAGAAATGGGAAATAGCTCAGAGTCAAAAGGGCAAAAAAGCTTCGAAACCCGCAGAAAAAGAAGAGCCGGAAGAAAAACCGGAAATGAAAGAAGAAGCTGCAGAAAAGACAGAACCTGAAAAAACGGAAAAAGAAGAAACTGAAAGCAAGAAAGAAACCCCGGTAGCGGAAAAAAAAGAAGCAAAACCTGAAGAGAGCTCTGAACAGGAAAAAACCGGAAAGACTCCGGAAAAAGAGGAAAAGACTGCCGAGAAAGAAGAGAAAGAAGAAGAGCAGGTAAAAGAAAATCCCGCTGAAGCCGGAGAAAAAAAACCGGAAGAAAAAGAGACGGAAAAAGAAACAAAAGATCAATCAGAAGACAAAAACTCTGACGACGTTAAAAAGTAACAATTCCGAAAAATAGAAATTCAAACTGAAAGGGATTACTATGAAAGAGTTTGTTGAATCGATCGTGAAACGGTTGGTTGATAATCCGGAAGAAGTTGACGTTACCAAAATTGAGAGTGAAAACAACACGATCTACGAATTGCGAGTAGCTCCCGAAGATCTGGGTAAGGTGATCGGGAAGCACGGACGTACGGCACAGGCCTTACGCACGCTGCTTACCGCAGTTTCGGCGAAAGCCGGCAACAGCCGCTCAACACTTGATATTATCGACAGATAATATAGAAAAACATGCCTTTCAGGATCATTGGATATGTTGGTAAGCCCATTGGCCTGGAGGGAAAGTTTTATATTTCTGATCCCGGCCTGGACGCTCAGGAATTGCGCTCATTGAAATATGTTTATCTTGGCAACGACAAGGAACCGGAAGAAGTTTTTGATGTTCTTGATGTGGAGAAACGGGGCAGGCGTTTATGCCTCCTTCTTAACGGTATAAATACCCGCGAACAGACTGAAAAATTCCTACACAGTGCCATATTTATCAGTGATAAACAAGCTGAAAATTTTACTGATGAGCGCGAAGATTTCCGCTATAAGGGATATCGGGTTTTTCAGAACGGCGAAGAACTCGGAACCGTTAGCGGCCGGATGCAGCTTCCCATGCAGGAAGTGATCGTAATAACGGCGAAAAACGGAAAAGAAGTCTTATTACCCTTTGTCGAAGAGTTTATATGTACCATTGACGACAAAGCCGGACAGCTTCACGTCAAATTACTGGAAGGAATGCTGGATGAGGATTGACGTACTGACCTGCTTCCCCGAGATGATCTTGCCGGTCGTAAATGAAAGCATTGTAAAACGGGCCCGGGAAAAAGGGCTTGTGAATATACAGGTGCATGATCTGCGGGAATTTTCTCAGGATAAACATCGAAAGACCGATGATTATCCCTTCGGCGGCGGCAGCGGGATGGTCATGACCCCTCAGCCGCTGTATGATGGTATCAGCACCCTGCTGGAAGCCGGCGAAGATACAGAGAAGCTTTCACGGGTAATATATCCGACAGCAGACGGTAAGCTCTTTGATCAGAAGACAGCGGCATCTCTTTCCGAAGAAGCACATTTACTATTTGTGTGCGGGCATTATAAAGGGATCGATCAGCGCATCCGCGATATGCTCATCACGGACGAGATATCGATAGGCGATTATGTGCTTACCGGCGGAGAGATCCCCTCGATGGTCATCATGGATGCCGTAATACGCTTGCTTCCGGGAGTTTTAAATGAAATAGAATCCGCCCTGAGCGATTCCTTTTCGCACCCCCTGCTGGATTGTCCCTGGTATACGCGTCCTGAAAAATTCAGGGGACATACCGTCCCGGAGGTGCTGATGAGCGGACATCATGCCAATATTGAAGCATGGAGAAAAGAAGAACGAATTCGTAAAACAAAAGAACGAAGACCGGATATGTGGAAGGCATATACGGATAAAGGAGACAAAAACAATGGATAAAACACAGATTGCAGCCACCGGACATTTGCGCGACGATATTCCCGAATTCAAAGCGGGGGATACCCTCATCGTGGATGTCAAGGTGCGCGAAGGTGATAAAGAACGTATTCAGCAGTTCAAGGGTATTTGTATTGCGCGTAAAGGGACCGGTATCAATGCGACCTTTATCGTGCGGAAGATATCGAACAGTGTGGGTGTGGAACGCATCTTCCCGCTGTATTCCCCGAACATCGCAAAGATCGAGCGTGTAAGCAGCGGAAAGGTCCGCCGTTCGAAGATCTATTACATCCGCGCACTGAAAGGGAAGAAAGCTACCCGCGTTAAGGAATCACGGAAGTAAAAAGTCGTCTTTTTGCTTGCAATTCGAAGCGAAAATCAGTAGAATTTCGCGCTTTTGAAATCACTTATGATGATAACCGTGGCTCTGTAGCTCAGTCGGTAGAGCAGGGGACTGAAAATCCCTGTGTCGGTGGTTCGATTCCGCCTCTGGGCACCAAAAAGAAATAGCTATCACTACATAAGTAGTGGTAGCTATTTCTTTTTATATATTTTTATATAATTGAAGGTTACATTAAAATGGGAGTAGTTGATAAATTATAATGCAGAGGGAAAAG